>JAGQVF010000170.1 GCA_020438135.1 Bacteroidales bacterium
ACCTATTACCAGAGTGATCTTACCATGAACAGTGTTGACCTGGTTCCTGGTGAATGGTACTATATATCTGTAGATAACCGGGCAGGCACAAGTTATAGGGGAAGTTTTACGCTTTGCCTTGATGCTACGGTGGATTATGACTACAAGATGGGGGCAATTAAACTTCCGGAGGTGAACAGTTGGACTTCGGCCAATGGTGCCTACTCAACCCTCTGGGCTACACCGGATGAAGACGCAGGTGGCTGTTGGGTAAATGGACCGAATTACAACAGGTGGTTCCAGGTTAGGGCTACGTCCACTGATCTTAAAATCGATGTCAAAACAGGCGGAAGTCAGGGAAGCGCTCAGTACTTAATGGCTGCCCTATGGGATGAAGCCGGGAATGAACTTTCATGTGCCCGTTACACCTACTATCAGAGCGATCTCAGTTTCAGCTATACAAATCTTACTCCGGGTGAATGGTATTACATCACTGTAGATAATCGCGCAGGTGATAGTTACAGGGGTAGTTTTACGCTGGCCTTTACAGATCAACTTGATTACGATTATAAAGAAGGAGCCATCGAGCTCACGGATTTCGATAACTGGGAATCACCCGGTGCAGCATTTTCTACTTTATATGCCACACCTGATGAATTAAAAGGATCGTGCTGGTTAAACGGACCCAATTATAACAGGTGGTTTAAATTCCAGGCCATCAGTCCGAATATAGAAATTAATCTGAAAACAGGCGGTAGCGAAGGCAGTATGCAATATCCGATGATGGCTCTTTGGGACGATTCTAATAATGAACTTGCTTGCGCCGTGTATACCTATTACAACAGCGACATCCAAATTACTTATAACAGTTTGACTCCGGGAGCCTGGTACTACATCACGGTTGATAACCGAGCAGGAGATAATTACCGTGGAAGCTTTACACTCGGTGTAAACGACTGGAACAGGGTATGGAATGGTCTCTTCAGTACCGACTGGGATGATAATTCCAACTGGAACGTTGGCAGTCCAAATGAACAGGATAATGTATTGATTCCTGCAAATACCAACTTCGACCCTGTTATTTCACATCCATCAGCTTGTTACAACATGAGTCTTGCACCAGGTGCATCGTTAACGGTTGAATCGTCAGCTTCCCTGGATGTTGACGGAGACCTCACAATTAAATCCGATGCTACCGGAACCTGTTCAATAGTTGAATATGACAACCTGAATGTTGCCGGCTCGACGCTTTATCAAAAATATTACACCGGATCAGATTGGCATTATATCAGTTCTCCGGTTGAAAATGCAGTATCAGGAATGTATCTCGAAAACTACCTGATGTGGTATGATGAACCCAATGGTGCCTGGGAATATATCACGCCGGTAAATTTCCCGTTAACTCCCGGTCAGGGCTTTGCTGTGTGGTCGCCTCTTTCGTTCGACAACACTGCATCCTATTCAGGGTCATTGAATTCGGGTAATGTTTCAATTGGCTATACAAACAGCGGCCCTCCGATTGAAGGTAACGGTTGGAACCTTTTGGGAAATCCTTATCCTTCTTCAATTGACTGGGATGAAATGACACTTCCTTCAACACTTGACGGTGCTATGTATGTATGGGATCCGGTTTTGGATGATTACCGCTATTACCTCGAAGGTGGAAGCTCCAATACAACAACACAGTTTCTGGCCCCGACACAAGGCTTTTATGTACATTGTAATGATCTTGCCGGAGGCATGCTCACTTTTTCAAATGATGTCAGAACTCATAGTATGCAGGATTTCTATAAAGGCATGGACAGCTATGAGAAAAGCATTGTTCTGGAGGCTTCAGGGTTTGAAACCAGCAAGATTGGAATCAGGATCAATGAAAATGCAACAGAAGATTACGATGCCGATCTCGATGTGTATAAATTGTTTGGCAGCAATCCTGAGATCCCTTCACTTTATATGAATTCAATTGCCGGAGAACTGGCCATCAATTCGATTCCGGAAGTAACCGGCACAAAGGTAATTTCGATTGGTTTGAGCATTGGTACATCCGGAACGTATGCAATAGATTTTAGCGGTGTTCAATCCTTCCCTCGTTGCTACCGGATTTTCTGGGAAGATGTTGTAACAGGTGGTTTTTACAGAGCCCATATGCTAAGCAGCTATACTTTTGAGGCTGAATCAGGAAACAATCCTGACCGGTTCAGGCTTCATATCATCAATACCTCTGCACCTGACAATACGAAAACTTCGGGAATTTATTCCGTCGGCAAAAAGGTATACGTTCAGTTTGCCGAAACAACCGCACAACAGCAGGTCTCTATTTATAATCTGAATGGAAAAGAGTTGGTAAACCAAAAATTCAGCGGAGAAATTACAGGCATCATACCAACTTATCTTGCCAGGGGTATTTATCTCGTAAGAGTGGTTAACGGCAATACGGTTGATCAACAAAAAATATTTGTTGAATAATAGTGAATACCAAGTAAGATATCGCATAAAGTTTATTTTACCATTTTTAAGTCCGGATCGATCATCCGGGCTTTTTTTTTGGAAAAACCTATCTGAAGTTCTTGCCGAAAATTTTACCTGTAAAAGCTAAAATCCGAACCAACCAGTTTGGGGGATTGACAGGTTTAATTTCAACCGGGTAGTTGCTCCAGAGTGCTGACAAACCCAATACCGACTTAAATGTGAAGGTTTGATTCTGAACCAGTCCGCTGTTGGCAAATTTATACAGTCCTTTAAAGTATTGTTCTAATCCCATAGCCGGATCATAACTACAAACAAACTTTGCACTATTTGAAGTGGTGTTATTGAATGTATAAGGAAGGTTTTTATCTATGATCAATTCATCCCCAGCTGCAAAAGTTTTCCATTCATTTTTAAGGTAGAACCTGAGGTATCCCGATTTAATCCGAATAAACTGCCGGATATAGGGATGCTTTTGCAAAGGCAACCCAGACATTCCAGGCAAAATTGTCCATTCTGTTTGAAGCATAGATTGGCTATTGTTTGCTGCTGGCCCGGAAATCGTTAAAATAAATCCAAGTTGTATACAATCAAGTGTTTTCATCAAAATAGTCGGTGGCCTTTCTGGAATTATTCATGATCATTTTTTACCTGTGTCGATTAAGGTGTTGGAGAAATCTTTTTAACAATTGAATATTGTAAAGGTTTAGCAGAAAAAATTATTTAACATCAAAATAACGAAAGACCAAATATTCAGAATTGTGAAAACGCATTTGCAATTCATTTACTCGTCTTAACAAAATAAATCTTTAAAATACAAACTATTACGCATTTTCAAATGCTTACTTCCGGTTACAAACGAATGTTAAACGAATACAAACATTTAAAAACCGAATAAAGGAAAGTCCTCGCTGTAGTTTTGCTTCATCAACTTTACATAATCGGTGTAACTAAAATTTCTGATAAATAAATTTATAAACAATTAAAACGTAGAATCATGAACACATTAAGAAACAAAGTACAACTGATCGGACATTTGGGAAACGACCCTGAAATTAAAAGTTTTGACGGTGGCAAAACAAAGGCCCGTTTTTCGATGGCAACCTCTGAAACCTATAAAAATGACAAAGGTGAAAAAGTAACCGAAACCCAATGGCATAATATCGTAGCCTGGAACGGAACAGCCAGGATAGTTGAAAAACTGTTAAAAAAGGGAAATGAAGTCGCGCTTGAAGGCAAACTCATAACCCGTTCCTGGGACGACAAAGATGGCAACAAACACTGGATTACTGAAGTTGTGGCAAATGAAATCCTCCTCCTCCGGTCGAAGGAATAAAAAACCGGATCCCAATCTGACCACCTGAAAAATGCTTCAGGTGGTTTTTTTATGCGATAAAATGAAAATCCAGAATATTCCTGAAATCGCAACTGTGATTTAATCTTCTTTCCGCAGATAACCTGAAATGGCCTCCACATATTTTTCAAAAGCATCAATTCCCACAGGTGTGATTTTGCAGGTGGTTAGGGGATAGTTATTTCTGAAACCCTTTTTAACATCGATATAAGAGGCTTCTTTAAGTTTATTGATCTGCACACTGAGGTTACCCCTGGTGGCGCCCGTTTTCTCAAGTAGAAAATTAAATTCTGCCGACTCCACACCAATCAGCAAACTTATGATAGAAAGCCGGAGTTGATTGTGCAACAATGGATCCAGGTCTTTAAACATCACTTAACTTCTTTAGATTTCAACATATATCCCGGTACCAGGTAAGCAATTATGATGGAGGCCGCAATCAACAGCATTACCCACGATGGATCAACAAACAGGGCTACCAGAGCCAAAATCCATGCTGCGATTCCGCCAATCATCAAAGGTTTAAATTTAAGCAAACCTCCTGAAACAAAGGTACCCAGGCCATACATCGACATGATCAGGACATTGGATCCAACCCATGAGATTTTTTGTAATGAAGCCATCAGCAATACGATCATTATTACAACCAGAAAACTCCACCACAGATACATGATCGAGCGATCGACCAGGGTAACAACCTTCGCTTTCTTTCCAATTCGAATACCAGCAATAACGGACACCACAGCTCCGGTTCCCATAAGCAGCGGCCAAACAAGGTAGGGTTGATCATACTTGAATTGCTCAAGAATAAAATGTGAAAGACTGGCAATTAAAACAAGCCATCCCCAAAGGAGGTAAAAAAAGCTGTTGTCTTTTAAATTTCCTTTCGATGTAGCAATCATCTCATGAATGATCCTTAAACTCTCTTTTTCAGTCATTGTATTCATATCTCTATATTTTATATTTTTTTAATTAAATGCTTATTTTCTGTGAAGGTTTGTTTCAAAAAACTGAAACCAGCTTTCGCCCATATTCATTTCTCCTTTTTCATACCAATTACCTTTATCATCAATTCGAACAGTGTATTTCATACCCTCATTCAGGTACCAAACGAGCTCTCCGTTTTCAATAAATGCCTTAAACACACCTTCTTTGCCGGAAGAAAGAAAAGAATAAAAGTCGAATCGGTTTTCCGTTGCATTAAACCGGATTACAGCCATCGCATTGTGCACCATCCGCCCACCTGCAAATCCTTTTCCCTCGATTAGGATCGCTGTGGTGTCAAGCTTAAACCGGATATTTTCTGATTGAGTAAATTCATGCCTGACACCATCAACACCGATCATCCAACCACTCCCCTCCCACTGTCCTGTTATAAAAGCAAGATCGGTTATTGCCTTCTTTGCAACAGTATCAATTGCAGCATTCTGTGCTTGAGCCATACCTGCTGTACAAATGAACATGATTAAAGCAATTTTAATTTTCATAATTGTATTTTTAAAAAGTTAAACATGTCGCAAATATAAACTTGTTTATTACATAAACCTAATTTTATAAAAAAAATTTATACATATTTTTACAAAATGGTTTCTATTTCAAGCAGATCCTGCACAGTGAAAGTACTTGAAGAAGTTACAGGTCCTTCAGGTGAAAATAGTATCTGGTCCATACCCGCCCTTCTGGCTCCAAGAATATCTACTTCGTGGTCATCTCCGATCATGATTGATTCATGCGGACGGGCAGCCGCTTTTTGAAAGGCATACAGGAAGATTTTCTCATTTGGCTTTTTTGCCCCGGCCTCTTCAGATGTGGTGATGGTTGTAAAGTAAGTATTCAGGTTATTGGTGTCAATTTTTACCCGCTGAACCTCTTCGAAACCGTTTGTAATGATGTGCAAAATATATTTCTGTCGGAGGTATTCAAGAATCCTGTGAACATTTGGGAACAAAGCTTTATTCTGTGGACTCAGGCGAATATAGTCCGCTGCAAACCGCCCGGCAAAAGCCCTGTCATTGATACCAAAATGTAAAAGTGTAACATGAAAGCGTTCAACATTAAGGAATTTCTTCCGGATCTTTCCTTCGCGGTATTGTGCCCACAGGTCGTAGTTGTTTGTTTTATAAAGATTAAGGAAATCATCAAATGAACTTACTCCATTTTCTTTCATTCTGAATTTCTCATACAATTCGAGAAATGTCATCCGTGTGCTTGTATCGAAATCATAAAGCGTGCGGTCAAGATCGAAAAAAACATGTTTATACTTCATCTGCCAGGTTTGACTCGGATGGATTTATCCAAAATAATAACAGGAGTAACAACCTTTTCGCCTTAATGTTTATTTCCTGTAAAGGATTAGTTTTTCCAACGTTCAAGTTTTTGCATATTCATGGTAAAAAAACCAGCCATAAAACCGGGAAATCCCATTTCTCTTAATTTCTCTTTCACCAGTGCTTTCATTTCAGAAAGGGTCATTCCCGGATTCACCCAGGCCCCATCTTTGAAACAAAAAGAACAAAATTTTAAATTCCGGGATCCATCGGAATTTGTGCCGCCTCCATCGGGATCCTGCTTCATAGGCATGCCGCAACTCTGACAGTTTTTGTATTTTTTATCCATGACATCTTATTTTTATTACTAAAAGGGGCTAAGATAAACAAAATGAGCAAGGGGGGCAAGTTAATACGAGTAGATATAAAGCTGGTTATCGCTATCGGTAACGATATAGATACGGCGTTCTTTGTTATCGATCGCTATCCCCTCCCCTTTATTAAAGTCAAGTGACCATGACTCCAGAACAAAACCACTGGGATTACAGCGGGCAACCATTTTACTTTCATCACTTACAATCCAAAAAAACGAACCTTCCTGATCGTAATACATGCCTGAAAAATCAGAAGCAAAATCGATATACACACTATCCGTAACGTGACCCTCATAGGTATAGCGGTAAATCGTCCCGGGATACTTTTCCCGCAAAACAAAAAGGGTTTGTGTCGCTGTATCGATTGCTAAACCTTCCGGACCATGTTTTGCTATCTGCACCGGGATATTCAGTTCGATGGTACGGATTTCATTTCCCAGGGTATCGATTTCCACAATCTCCTTCTTATTTTCTTCAAGTACAAGGATGGTATTGGTTTTATCATTGTATGCGATACCTTCAGGATTTCCTCCGGTATAAGCCAGGGTATCCATGATGATTCCTTCCTTTGAGATCTCAAAAACTTTACCGAGCGAATCGCTAACTGTAAGCAGGCTTCCCCGGTTACCAAACCAGCATAAGCCACTGGTCTCAGGTATACCCAACGTATAAACTGCAATGGGTTTCAAGCGGGATTGCTCCTTGTCGGTATCTTTCCTGCAGGCAATCATGCCCAGTAAGAAAAAGAACAACAAAGAGGTATACAGATATTTAGCTCGCAATTCCATAGGCCAATCCATTAAACCCAAAATTAGGGAAAGTGTTGTGATAATAAGGGAACGATGTGCTTTTTTATAAAATATTTGTTAAAAAACTTGACAATTGTGTGGGAAATATCGTACTATTGTGATATTATTTTGATATCATATTAAATCAAACTTACATCTTAAGAATATAAAAAAATGAAATTCAACAAACAGATATTTTAAAACCAATCTTAAAATTTAAACTTATGAAACAAGAAAAAGACTTTTCAGCTATTTCGGGCTACCTGGCTCTTTTTGTCATTTTGATTCTTATTGTAGCTGCAGTTTTCACTTTTATCTTTTTCCCACCTGCAGGATTAAAGATCACGGCTGTGGTGGTAGTTTTGACGGGGTTATTTTGCCTGGCTGGTCTGGTCATCGTAAATCCCAATGAGTCGAGTGTGCTGGTGCTCTTCGGAGCCTATAAAGGCACCATCAAGGTAAACGGATTCTGGTGGGTTAACCCGTTTTTTGTAAAAAAGAAGATATCGTTACGAGCCAGGAACTTCGACAGTGAACCGATAAAGGTTAACGACAAGATCGGAAATCCTGTGATGATTGGTGTGGTGCTGGTTTGGAAAGTTGAAAACACTTTTAAAGCTGCATTTGATGTGGATGACTATGAACATTTTGTTGTGATTCAAAGTGAGGCAGCCATCCGAAAGCTGGCCGGACAATTTGCATACGACAACCTGGAAGATGAGGATGCCAAGATAACCCTAAGAGGTGGTGCCGATGAAGTGAACGGAATGATGGAAGATGAAATATCGGAACGCCTTGCCATTGCAGGGATCAAAGTTATTGAAGCACGCATCAACTATCTTGCATACGCACAGGAAATTGCCAGTGCCATGCTTAAAAGACAGCAGGCAACGGCCATCGTATCTGCCCGTTACAAAATCGTTGAAGGCGCTGTAAGCATGGTTCAAATGGCACTTGATGAACTCAAGGAGAAAGACATCATTGATATGGATGAAGAAAAGAAAGCTGCCATGGTTAGCAACCTGATGGTTGTTCTTTGTTCCGACAGGGATGCAACACCTGTTGTTAATACAGGCACACTCAATCATTGATTTCATATCAGAAAAAGAACGGGATACACAGATGGAAAAACTGCTTTTCAGCGAAGAACAAAGATACAAACCCATTAAGGTAAGAATAGCCTTTCCATTGGCTATGGCTGCCGTTATTATCATAATGGTTTTGGGCATTTCGATGCAATTCAAACAAGGTGTGGTAAATCCGGAGGAAAACGAAGAAATTATTTTTTTGTTGATCGCAATGCCTGTTCTTCTGATCTTTATCACGGTGATAATGCTCATAAAATTCCGGACCAGACTGATCACCCGAATTGATGAAAAAGGAATACACATTCAGTTTCCACCCCGTCGGTCAAAAGCCATTACATTTTCGAAAGAAACGATCGGAAATTTTTATGTGAGGCAATACCGGCCAAAATTTGAATTTGGCGGACATGGATATAAATTTCGTGGTAAATTACTGCTGCGAAAAAAGTTTGGAATTGCTTATACCGCACATGGAACAACAGGCATTCAACTCGAACTGAGCGATAACCGCAAGGTACTGATAGGCACGCAACGAGAACAGGCCTTTATGTATGCATTGGAAAAACTCTTGCGACAACAAAAAACAGGATGAATAAAACATTGTTTAAGGAGGTTCAGAAGTACAGACAGCCATGGGTTTGGTTGATCATTATCCCGCTTGTTTCGGGAACCTTTATCTTTTTTGCATTCGGAATCAATCAGCAGTTGATAGATGGAAATCCTTTCGGAGATAATCCGATGTCGAATACGGGACTTATTCTTACTGCAATATTCTCAATCATCGCAATGTTAGGAATTACCATATTATTTTATACCATGCGGATGATCACAGAGATCAGAGAGGATGGAATTTTATTTCGGTACCCGCCATTGCTCAACAAAGAGAAAGTAATCCCGAAAAACGAAATAAGTATTTTCGAAGTCAGGACCTACCAACCCATCAGGGAATATGGGGGATGGGGAATTAAAGTCTCAGCAGGGAAAAATGGGAAAGCCTATAATGTGCGAGGCAAAACCGGGCTTCAATTGGTTTTAAAAAGCGGAGAGAAAATCCTTCTCGGAACCCAGCGGGGACCGGCAATACTTACTGCCATGAATAAAATGATGAACAATAAAACTTCGTTAAACGAAATCAAACAATAAAGATCAATATTACCTGTATGCCAAAAAAGAAACCATTCGTATTGAGGATTGATCCTGAAATGCTGGCAGCCATTGAAAAATGGGCGGCCGATGAATTTCGTAGTACAAATGGTCAGTTGGAGTGGATTATCAGCAAAGCACTTAAGGATGCCGGGAGAAGTAAAAAACAAAACAAATAGAAATACAATTTTCTTTTTGCTCCTGATCGAAGTTGCAACTCATTGTTGGAGATGAAAGATAAAACATCACAAAAGATCAATTTAAATTCACTATCAAAATATGTCTACTTTTGAAATGCCATTTTAACCACCGGGAATGCATTTAAACAAAGGACACGAAAACAAAGAGGTTTATATTCACGTCAGTAATTTGGTAAAGAAATTCGGCAATTTTAATGCAGTTGACCGAATATCCTTTTCAGTTTTTAAAGGCGAGATATTTGGTTTGCTGGGCCCTAACGGAGCCGGTAAAACAACCACCATCCGGATGCTCTGCGGATTACTCTCCAAAACCGATGGAGATATTAAGATCAACGGTTCATCCGTGCGCAGTGAAAAAGCGTTGACAAACCTGATCGGATTATGTCCCCAGGAAAATATTCATTGGGATAAACTAACCTGCATTGAACAGTTGCAGTTTATGGGATCGATGTATAATCTCAAAGAAGATAACCTGTCGGACAGAAGCAATGAACTTCTTCAATTGCTCGGTTTAGCTGACAAAAAGAACGTTCTTGCATCCAAATTATCTGGAGGCATGAAACGCAGGCTGAACCTTGCTTTGGCACTGGTTCATGATCCATCCGTTGTGGTATTGGATGAACCTGAGGCGGGTCTGGATCCTCAATCACGCGTTTTGATCAGGAATTTTATCAAATCGCTGGCTGTTGACAAAACCATCATTCTAACCACACATAATATGGACGAAGCCGACCGGATGGCCGATCGGGTGGCCATTATGGATCATGGTAAAATACTCCTTATCGACACGCCTGAAAACCTCAAAAAATCTGTTGGAGAAGGTGACATTCTTGAGCTACGCCTAAGCAGGCAGCCAACCGAAAAAGAAATCTCAACCATTCAGATTCCCGGTAAATCCATGAAGATCAAAACCGATAATAACATATTGTTTATCCGGTCTGCAGGATTAACCGATTTAATCCCGGTTTTAACTGAAAAGATCAGTGCACTGGGAATCGAAACCGAATCAATCACCCTGAGGGGAAATACACTGGAAGATGTTTTCATACAATTAACCGGTAAAAACTTAAGGCAATGAAAAGGTTTTGGAGAATTGTGTCGAAAAGTCTCAGAGAACAGATCAGAAACTACTGGATCATGATCCTCGGGGTGAGCATGGCACCTTTTTTTGTGGCCATTTATTTTCTGATCATAGAAGCTTCGAAACCTCACTACGACATACTTATTCTGAATAAGGACAAAGGTGCTGTCGATTTTTTCGGACCGGTTAATTATGGGCGAATCCTGTGCGACTCCGCCGTTCATTTTTCGATGGACACAATGTCTATCCCACTGTCAATAAAAACGGCCAACGACCATCAGCAGGCACTTGACCAACTCAGGAGCAAACAATCCGATGCACTGATAATTCTACCTGAAAATTTTTCGCAGGAGCTGATCAAACTTCGTTATGACTTAAATGCACCGCCTGTAAAAATTGAATTGGTTGGTGATTTAACCGACATGTATTATATGGTATCAGCCATTTGGGCAGGAGAAATCATGAATGCCTTTATTTGTGAATCATCAGGACGGCCTTACCCCATTGAAGTAACCGAAACAAGCCTTGGAATTTCCGGCACCATGTCCGACTTCGATATGGTTGTTCCGGGATTGCTGATCCTTTCAGTGATCATGCTTATGTTTTCAGCAACGATCGCTTTTGTGGCTGAAGTTGAAAATAAAACTATTATTCGGTTGAAACTATCCAAACTCAAAACCATCGAATTTTTGTCGGGTGTGAGTGTTATACAGATATTACTCGGCGTCGTTTCCATCTTGCTGACCCTTGCAACTGCCATCCTGCTGGGATTTCATTTCGCCGGATCGATTTGGACCGTGCTGCTGGTCGCAATTTTAACCAGCATATCAATCATTGCTTTCAGCCTGATTTTAGGTGCAGCTACCAAAACAGTTAATGAAATATTGGTTTTAGGGAATTTCCCCTTGTTTCTGTTTATGTTTTTTACCGGAGCAGCGTTCCCCA
Source organism: Bacteroidales bacterium (assembly GCA_020438135.1). Lineage (GTDB taxonomy): Bacteria > Bacteroidota > Bacteroidia > Bacteroidales > JAADJA01 > JAADJA01. Next base: position 11,683 of record JAGQVF010000170.1, read on the forward strand.
TCGAAGGAAAACCCATGTTTTTTTTAATGGGATATCCTGTTAGTATTCAGGGATTCATGTCGCCTACCCATGCCATCAGTGCATTAAAAAAAGTGATGATACTCAACATGGAATTCAGAGATATACTTCCCGAAATATTTGCCATCCTGATTTTAACAGTCATATATTTTGCAATCGGTTTATTCGCCTTCGGGAAGCGGCACATGCAGCTAAAATAAAAAACCGCCGATACAAGCCTTTTTAAACCTGTTCCGGCGGAAATTACAGCGGAGAGTGAGGGATTCGAACCCTCGGACCACATAAAGCGGTCAACAGTTTTCGAGACTGCCCCGTTCGACCACTCCGGCAACTCTCCTTTCGCCGGCAAAATTATGATATATTTTGGAAATATAACAACAGTGAGCACCCCTCTTTTTATTTATGAATAACCCTGACGGAAGTAAATCATCCGTCATAAAAACATAAAGCAGCCTCCTTGCGAAGGCCACTTTACTTTCTATGGGATTTGGGGAATCTTAAATATCTTATGAAGATTATCTCAAAATTAATAATTTTTCCAATTTGCAGAGGCAGATACTGAAATATATTTCAGCATACTCAAAAATATCAAAAAGGTTTAAACAATTTTAAATGAGAAGGTTTTTTTCAACCTGTTACGATAACTGTAAAGCAAGAGGTAATATGGAATAAGAATAACAATTGCTAACAATGCAGAAAGCCCCTCATTTGAAGTAATGGCTATTCCGGTGATGAGGGTTACCAACAAGAGCAGAAAAGGATAAACATATCCGAGCAAAACAGCCTGGGTCCCAAGGGTTTTATGCATCACAATCTCCACCTGATCACCGGGTTTCCACTCAGAATTGCCTGTTTTCGGCACTTCGATGATCTCCTCACGAATGCTGCCCATATTGCAAACCGATTTGCTGTGACAGGCCGAACAGGCCGATTGTGCAACAATCGACACATAATAATACTGATCATCAAGCTGCTTAATGATGCCACTGTGTTTGATACTATCTACCTGACATTGTGAATCAGGTTCCATCGTTTTCATATTCATAACTAAGGTGTTGACAATGCTACCGGTAGAATTTTCCCATTAAAGTAGCGGTGTCCGGTTGTTGCAAAACTATAAATAAACGCTGCCATTTCTGAAGAACCAAGAGGTGCCTCGTAGCCCGGAAAAGCAGTAGCAAGCATTTCAGTTTGAACGGCACCGATGGCAAGACAATTGACTTTCACTTTTTTATCTTTTAATTCCTCGGCCAAACATTCGGTTAGCACTGCCATGGCCCCTTTGCTGGCACTATACAATGACAAACCGGGAAATTTGGCACTGCCCTGAAATCCACCCATCGAACTGATGTTTACAATGTGCGTATAGTGAGAGAAATAGGGTAAAAGATGCTGGACCAGAAAAAAGGCACTTTTAACGTTGGTGTTGAATAAGTTATCAAAATCAACCGGGGTAATCGAATCGATTGATTTATGAATGAGCAAACCTGCATTGTTAACAAGCACATCCACCTGTTTAAAATGACGAAGCATTTCAGGTAAAAATTCTTTTTGTAAATCGTTGTTTGCAAGATCAAACGGAAGAATTGAGACTTTTGAATCCGGTTTTGTTTTCCGGCATTCATCCTGTAGTTTTAACAGGTTTTCTTTATTCCTTGATACTGCCAAAACATGGTGTTCAGGGTATGAAGCAAACTTCCTGACCAACTCATAACCAATTCCCCGACTTGCTCCTGTTACAATAATATTCATATTTAATAAGCTTTTTCAAACAACGATTTACAATGTAAAATCGTGTCAAAATTAAACACTATTTATGAATTCAACCAAATGCACCAAAGTAGTCTTTTTGATGACAATATAAAAATGGGTAGTTATAAACTATGGTTGAAAACACTGTTCCGGCCGGCATAATTACGGTGTAGAACAAAACCCCGGCAAGCAAAATAATGCAGTGTCAATTTAAAACCGGACAATCCTCAATTCATCCAAAATCTTTCCTAATTTTGCTGAACAGGTTTTTATTAAAACCACCGGGGTGGATTGATTTTTGTTGCAATTCAAACTTTTTTAAAAGACTGATCATGAAACATAAAAGGATAATTTTCAGGTTCCTTTCGATAGTAGTAATACTTTTTATCTGTAACAACACATTTGCACAACAGGAAATTTCCGATCAGATAACCTCTGCCATCAGAAATGGTAATGCTGCCGGACTGGCAAATTATTTCAGCAATACGGTCGACCTGGAAGCCGGAAGTACTGATGGTAATTTTAGCAAAAAACAAGCGGAGATCATCATCAAGGATTTTTTTGCAAGCAATAAGGTTTCCTCCTTTTCTGTAAATCATAACGGATCATCCAACGACGGTTCAAAATATATTATAGGTTCCTACAAAAGCACCAACAACAAAAAGTTCAGGGTGTATGTATTACTTAAAAAAATGGATGATAAGCTTTTGATCACCCAATTACAATTTGAAGAAGAATAATAAACCAAACCAATGAGCATTGATGAAATAATTTCGCAGGCACTGGCTGAGGATCTGGGCGATGGTGACCACACTTCCCTGTCGACAATCCCGGTTGATGCAACACGAAAAGCTAAGCTGCTGGCAAAACAACAAGGTGTAATCGCCGGAATTGAAGTAGCCAGAATGGTTTTTTTGAAGGTTGATCCAAATTTGTCATTCATGTCGTTTAAAAAAGATGGTGAACAAATTCAGCCTGGTGATATTGTTTTCGAGGTAGAGGGGAAAGCACAATCGATTCTTTCGGGTGAGCGGCTGGCATTAAATTTTTTACAACGCATGAGTGGAATTGCTACCCACACTTTTAATCTGACCCAACTACTGGCTGGTCTTCATACCAAATTACTCGATACCAGAAAAACAACTCCTTTACTTAGAGAACTTGAAAAATATGCTGTAAGGATGGGTGGCGGACATAACCATCGCAAAGGTTTGTATGATATGATCCTGATTAAAGACAACCATATTGACTTTGCCGGGGGGATCCGGGAGGCCATAAACTCCTGCCGGAATTATCTCGTGAGGCAAAACAAATCTTTGGAGATCGAAATAGAAGTCAGAAATTTTGATGAACTGAACGAAGTTCTCGACACCGGCGGAATCAACAGGATCATGCTCGACAATTTTTCTCCAATCGATTTGGCCAAAGCAGTCAAAATGATCAACGGCAGGTTCGAAACGGAAGCTTCAGGAGGCATTACCGAACACAGCATCCGGTCATATGCTGAGACGGGTGTTGATTTTATTTCGGTGGGTGCACTGACCCATCAGATCAAAAGCCTCGATATGAGTTTACTAGCAACATCATGATACTATGGTCAGGATCAGGCTGATAAAATACAAGGTTGTCAGAGATTTTATCCGTTTCACCAAAAAAATAATTCTCCCGGGATTCGACGGCATGCCGCTTTGGGATGTAGCCGTTTTCTTTTTCCAGGGAGTTACAAAAGGTTCGGTCACTTCCAGGGCATCTTCCATTGCCTTTAGTTTTTTCCTGGCTGTATTCCCTATGATCATTGTATTTTTTACATTGATCCCATTCATACCCATTTCCGGATTTCACGATCAACTTATGGAGATTATCATGAATGTTACACCCGACTCTGCAGAGGTCATTATTATACAAACCGTTGAAGACATCATAAACCGACCCAGAGGCGGACTGCTCTCAGTAACTTTTGTTATGGCGCTGATTTTTGCCACAAACGGTTTCGACAGTGTAATTGAAGCATTTAACAACACCTACCACACCATGGAAAGCCGTTCATGGATCAAACAGAAGCTTGTTTCGATACTTTTGTTTTTTATTATCAGTTTAATTGTCATCATCTGCATTACCCTTATCATTGGTGGCACATTTGTTTTGAAGTTCCTGGTTGACAACAACTTAATTGGAAGCGGCATCGAATATTATCTGCTGGAGATTGTAAAATATATTGTACTTGCATCGATGTTTTTTTTCACTATCTCATTTATCTATTACCTGGCCCCAACACGCGATAGCAAATTCCGGTTTATTTCTGCCGGTTCATCACTGGCAACTTTCCTGGCACTTGCTGCATCTATTGGTTTTAATTTTTATATTCAGAATTTTTCGAGTTACAATGCTTTATACGGCTCTATTGGAACCCTTCTGATCATACTGGTTTGGATCTATTTTAATTCGATTATCCTGCTGATCGGTTTTGAACTCAATGCAAGTATTCAAAGTGCCAGGAAAAATAAATAAACGAACGAATTAACTGATTGCCCGGAGCTATGTTGTTAATTTAGTATTGATAACTAATTCAGTGAATTAAATATCGCAATTAAAAATGAATTATATTTGTGGGGTTTTGTACTTACGCATTTATTTAGAATTGATATGAACAGGCAACCTTTTTAAGGTGTTAAATGTCATGTTCTAGATACGTAACAGAACAAACAATAAGGGATTAGCGCTGTTATTTATAAATAAAATTACCCATCGATGAGCATATTTACTTCTAGGAAATTACATTCCGTCTTAAAGATTATTGTTCCGGTTATTACCGGGATTTTGATAACATTCAACTCCACTGCCCAGATATTAATTTCTCCAGGACCGGGGGTGACCCCGATCGACATGGTTGAAAACATTGTCGGCGAGGGGGTACAATACGAAAACGTCACCTTTCAGGGTGCACCCATATCGCGTGGAATTTTTAACAACGGTAACACCACCAACCTGGGCCTCGAAAGTGGTGTTTTCCTGACCTCCGGATCAGGATATAACGTTCCGGGACCCAATTCCTCCGGCTCTATTACCGGAGCAAATGGAATGCCCGGAAACAGTGTCCTCGAAGGCATCACAACAAGTACCACCTATGATGCAGCAGTACTCGAATTCGACTTCATTCCCGAATCGGATACATTGCGTTTTAAATATGTTTTCGGGTCTGACGAGTATCATGAATGGGCCAATACATCTTTCAACGATGTTTTCGGTTATTTTGTAACAGGACCCAATCCGGATGGAGGGATGTATACAAATGAAAATGTCGCGATCATTCCCGGCACCAGTTTACCGGTAACGATCAACAACCTCAACAATGGTCAAACCGGAAACGGGCC
>JAGQVF010000001.1:0-5683 GCA_020438135.1 Bacteroidales bacterium
GATATATTGCTCGAAAAATACCTGGATAGCCTGAAGCAGAACCAGGTATAAATACTATGAAATTCCCCGAAATCTATCATATTGGTATTCACAAAACCGGAACCACCACCTTGCAAAATGTATTGGCGGCAGATGAGAGAATCAATCTCATTCTATACAGTCGGTTTTTTAATACCAATAAATGGTTTGGTAGTGTATACAATCATTATCAGGAGGGAAAGAACAACATCGAAAGCGATGAAAATATGGTCATTAGCCTTTCCGGGCTTTCTGGAATCTTTTCAACTTTATCCAGAATCCACCGGGTCAGTCCGAATGCTAAGATCATCGTTACAATCAGGGAGCAACGCAGTTTGCTTATTTCGATGTACAAGCACCACATTCGCCAAACACACAATGTCTACTCCCCTGATAATTACCTTAACAGCAACGACGGCATTGCCTTTTTAAACACCCTGTTTTTTGCCGATCTGTACAAACAAATCCTTATCTTTTTTCCAAAGGAGAATGTTCACTTTTTTTTGCTGGAAGAGATGAGGGAAGATTTTACAGGTTTTATTCGGTCATTTTATCAAAAGATATTTGGATTGGAGCCACCTGCAGAAGTTAAAAGTAACACTGACAACATCGGATTAAACGATACACAGATTGCATGGAAAAGACGGTTTAATAATTTTTATTTATTTAAGGAGAGTTCAACATTAAACAAATTAGAACATCAACTGCACAACCTGCCACTTAAACTGATATTCCGCATAACGCGCAACGCATCAAAAAAAAGGATTTTATTCGACAACTTTAAAAATGCGGATAAACTGTCAGCCGATTTCAGAAAAACCAATGCCGAATTATCAGCACTTACAGGCCTGCCATTAGAAAAATATGGCTATTTAGTTTAAGCTTATTGTCCGATCAGGGTTTTATCTCACGATAGATATGCTGGCGTATAATATCCATGAGCTTTTCATGAATAATTGGTTTCTCAATATAACTCGTAAAACCAGCTTCGGCAACCTTCTGTTTGTCCACAGAATTTACATAAGCTGTTTGGGCAATCACCGGAATTTCAGGGTGTTTTTTTCGCAGGATTTTTGTCGCCTCATATCCGTCCATTACCGGCATCTTAATATCCATTAAAACAAGATCTACAGGATTTTTACCACACATTTCCACTGCCTCTTTTCCCTGCGACGCATGAATCACCCTTGCTCCTGACATTTTCAGCATTTCATATAAGAAAAAATAATTCACCTGTTCATCTTCGGCAACGAGGATGGTTTTACCATGCAAATCAACTTTCTGATGGCTACTGACGACACTTTTAAATGCAGTTTGATATTCATTCCTTTTCACAGGTATTGTAAAATAAAATATCGATCCTTTGTTTGGTTCTGATTCAATTCTTATATCACCACCCAGCAAATGAATATATCCTTTGGAGATAGAAAGACCGAGCCCTGTTCCTCCGTATTTTCTGGTAGTTCCCTGCTCAACTTGCCAGAAACGTTTGAAAATGTTCTCCATAGCACTTTCATGGATGCCTATTCCGGTGTCTTTTACAAAAAATTGCAGATTTCCATTCACCCCGGTATATCCAAAAGTTACAGAACCATCAGGAGTAAACTTGATCGCATTTGAAATCAAATTGCTGAAAACCTGCCTCAGTTTAACCGGGTCTGTTACAATGGTTGCCGTTTCGTCGGGCAGCGGTTTCACCAGGAGGAAATTCAAGCCATTGGCTTTTGCTTTCGGTTCAAAAATCGAATACAGTTCCGACAACATCTCGTTGATGCAAACCGTCTCCTCATTCAATCTTTCCTGGCCGGTTTCAAGACTCGAAATTGTAATGATATCCTGTATAATCGAAAGCAGTTGTTTGCTGCTTTTGATGATCACATCTGTGTATGTAGCACGCTTTGAATCGCTGATATCCTTGTCGGTCAGCAATTCGCAAAATCCCATGATACCATTCATCGGTGTTCGGATTTCGTGCGACATGTTTTGCAGAAAAACGGTTTTCAGTTTGTCACTTTCTTCAGCTTTCTCCTTCGCCTCTTTGAGTTCCAGAAGCATTTGTTTTCTATCTGTAACATCCCTGAATATGCAAAATGATCCGATCACCTTATTTTGTTCGTCGTAACGCGGGGTAGCGGTAATTAATACATAGCGCTCTTCTTTTAGTTTGTTAAAGATTTTAACCTCGTATGTCGATTTTTCACCTTTCAGCCTGAGATTGGTTTGCTCGCGCAACTTTTCGAAATCCTCCTTACTGGTGTATTCCCTGAAAGATTTATTGATCAGTTCATTACGTTCTACTCCAAATATTTTTGCGGCTGCCTGGTTTGCGAAACTGATCACGTCGTTGTTGTTGGCCATTATAATTCCCTCTCCCTGATTTTCGATCAGTTGACGGTACTTCTGTTCGCTCTTGATAAGCGCTTTTTCGGCGATCTTTCTTTGGGTGATATCACGTAAAGCAAGCATTTTTAGGGCTTTACCTTCGCTGTAAATAATTCTGCTCTGTATCTCACAGGGCAAAACCGAACCATCCTTGCGCTTAGCTGCTACTTCATACGCCTTTTCATATCCCGAAATAATGTTCATTTCAACAATTTCATGAGATTCTCTCGAAATCCATGATTTGAATGGCTTTCCAAGCGATTCTTCCAGAGCGTATCCGAACATCTTTTCGGCCGTCCGGTTCTGATTCAGAATTTTTTCGTTCTGATCAAGAATAAAAATGGCCTCAAATGTTGCATCAGACAAAATCTGGTAACGCTGCTCACTTTCTTTCAGTGCATCTGCTGATTTTTTCTGTTCGGTAATGTCTTGTTCTATTCCAACAAAATGGATGATGTCGCCGTTTTCATTTTTAATAGGAGAAATGATTGAATTGCTCCAGAAAATATCTTGGTTCTTCTTCCGGTTTTTCATGGTACCGCGCCATACCTTACCAGATAAAATCGTTTCCCACAGATCCTTATAAAAGCCCTCATCGTGTTCCTGCGACTTTAAAATTGAAGGGTTTTTATTTTCGATTTCACTAAACTTAAACCCCGTGAGTGATTCAAACTCCGGGTTGGCATACTGGATATTACCTTTTTTATCCGTAATGATTATCGAAACCGGTGCCTGCTCCACAGCTTTCGAAAGGGTATTTAGTTTGATCTGCGATTGTTTTTGCTTTTCGGTTTCTTCCTTCAGCAGCAATGCACTTTTAACCGCCGTTTCAAGCCTGAAGAGCCGTTCTTTTACAACATAGTCCCATGCACCGGCTTTTATCGAATCTGCTGCCGTTTCTTCCGTCAGCGAACCCGTCACAATGATAAATGGAATTTCGAGACCGGTTTCTTTCAGGTCTTCAAGTGCCTCCAAACCATTGTATTGTGGTAGCCTGTAATCAGATAAGACCAAATCCGGACTAAAGGTGAAAAGTTTCTTTAGAAAGTCTTTTTTTGTTTCAACCCTGAGAAATTCAATGTCGTCTTTGATAAATGATTTTAATTCTTCATAGATCAGCTCAGAATCATAGATATTATCCTCAAGATTCAGAATCTTAAAGTTTTTCATAATTCGGGATTTGAAGTGCGACAATCTTGTTGTCAATTCAGCTTAAACTCAATTTCACAACTAAAGTTTGCCTTATCGGGTAAAAATAATAAAAAAAATCTATTTTCAAAAAGCTGAATATCATCAATAAGTAAATTAAATTCGCCCGATTGTAAATTCCTGTCTGTATTTTAGCGATCTATTTCTTTATTTTCCGAATAATTGTAAAAAATGAAATTATGAGACATCTTACCATCCTTTTTGCAAACCTTTTGGTGTTTGCCGGAACTATTTTCTCACAACAACCCGATTCTGCCATCATCACCCTCGACAGACTTTTTGCCGGAGAGTTTCGTCCTGAATATTTCGGCAGGTATCAATGGCTTGGTAATGGCGATCATTACACGCTTCTCGAACGTTCCGATTCAGTGAAGGGCGGCCGTGATATCGTAAAGTATGAAACCAAATCAGGCGACAGCGAAATTCTCATTAACGCCCAATCGCTTATCCCCGAAGGTGAGGAGAACGCTCTCCGCATCAACGACTATTTTTGGTCTGATGATCTCTCCAAACTGATGATATTCACCAATACCGAAAGGGTTTGGCGATCCAATACCCGGGGCGATTATTGGGTATATGACCTCAATACCGAAAACCTCATGCAGTTGGGCGCCGACCTTCCCGAAAGTTCGCTAATGTTCGCCAAATTCACTAAAGACGGCAAAAAAGCTGCATACGTCAGCAAGCATAACATCTACACCCAGGAACTCGAAACCGGAAAAATTACTCAACTCACTTTCGACGGAACCGAAGACATCATCAACGGAACCTTCGACTGGGTCTACGAAGAAGAGCTCGGCTGCCGCGACGGCTTCCGCTGGAGCAACGACGGTAAATACATCGCCTTCTGGCAACTGGATGCGTCCGATATCAAAGATTTCCTGATGATCAACTACACCGATTCGATCTATAGCCACACCATTCCGGTGCAATATCCCAAAACCGGAGAACTGCCTTCATCGGCAAAGGTGGGCTACATCGAAGTCGCTTCCGGCGATATTCAGTGGATCGACGTGCCGGGCGATCCGCGCAACAATTACCTGCCGCGCATGCAATGGATCGGCAACACACATCAGTTGCTCATCCAGCAACTTAACCGCCATCAAAACGAAAACAAACTGTGGCTTTTCGATCTCAAGTCCGGTGAGCTGAACAATTTCTTCACAGAAAAAGATGCCGCCTGGGTCGATATCGATCATCCCGATGTTGCACAGGCACACTGGGGCATGAACGACGTAGCCTTCCTCAGCAACAACCGCGATTTCCTGTGGATCAGCGAGCGCGACGGATGGCGCCATATCTACAGGCAAAACATCGCCGGCGCCGACAACGAGCTCTGCCTCACCAAAGGTGAATACGACATTGCAAGTTTCTACAGCATCGACGAAAAAAAGGGATACCTCTATTTTAATGCCTCTCCCGATAATTCCACCCAGCGTTATCTCTATCGCGTTAACCTCGATGGAACAGGCAAACTCACCCGCCTCACACCAAAAGATAAGAAAGGGGTCAATTTATACGATCTCTCTCCCGGCAACCAGTTTGCCATCGAACGTTCATCGGCCCTCGACCGTCCGCAAACAATCGATCTGGTCTCCCTGCCCAAATACAAGGTGGTAAGAAACCTGGTCGAAAATAAAGCTTATCGCGAGCAGATGTCGAAACTCGATCTCGGTAAAACGGAATTTTTTACAGTCACCACCGAAGATGGTGTGGAAATGGACGGTTACATGATCAAACCGCCCGATTTTGATCCTTCCAAAAAATACCCGGTTTTGTTCGACCTCTATGGCGAACCCTGGAGCCAAACGGCACTCGATTCGTGGGTAAACCTGTGGCAACAAATGATCGCACAAAACGGCTACATTGTCATGACCTTGGACAACCGCGGAACCCCCTGTCTGAAAGGAAGGGAATGGCGCAAATCGATCTATAAAAAGATCGGCGTACTCAACTCGGGCGACCAGGCCAAAGCTACCCGCGAGATCCTCAAATGGGATTTCATCGACCCCGACCGCATTGCTGTGTGGGGATGGAGCGGCGGTGGCTCCATGACCCTCAACCTGATGTTCCG
>JAGQVF010000001.1:5837-5980 GCA_020438135.1 Bacteroidales bacterium
TGCGGAAAATCTTGAAGGCAACCTGTTGATCGTTCACGGCACGGCCGACGACAACGTCCATTATCAAAATGCCGAAGCGCTCATCATGGAACTGATCAAACACAACAAACAATTCGACGTAATGCCCTACCCGAATTGCTCAC
>JAGQVF010000171.1 GCA_020438135.1 Bacteroidales bacterium
GAAACACCACGGGCAGCATGAACACCGGTAATGTAGGTTTCATAACCGGGATGCTGGGCTTTCAGCATGGGGGCCTTGCTCAGCGCATGGGTCCAGTCGCTGAATTCCATTTCATCATAGTATTTTTCCATATCTTCTGCACGATATCCTTTGTCCCACGGGAAAACGAGATAATTTGCTCCATCCACGATTTTTTTATTGAAATAATATTCAACATGACACTGCGCACAAACCAAACTCCGCATCTCCTGGTGCGACACCTTTGTAATGTCCTTACCCTGCCGCTCGAAAGCTTCGATCAGGGCGGGACGGGTGATCCGCAAATTCATTGTTTCCGGATCATGACAATCGGCGCAACCGATCGGGTTCACCACTTCTTCGCCCAACCTTGCCCATTTTCCTTTGTAAAATTCGGCGATGCCATGTTCGTTCATCAAACGGGGAACATCGGGAGATTTGCAGGTCCAGCAGGTGGTTGGCATCGGACCGGTTTCGGGTCCTGTTGGTGCACCTGTGCGAAGGGTATTCGTAACATCATCCACTGCGTAATAATGCCCTCTTCCCTGGTTATAATCTTTCGAAAAGCCGTAACCAGCCCATAACACAACCAACTCGGGTGCCTCTTCCAGCATGTCTATCATAACATTGCCATTGTATTTACTCCTGAAATCGGTTTCGGAAGTTTGCATATACGATTGATATTCACGGGGATAGTTTTTACCCCACACCTCATTCCGGGGTTCCCATTCATTGATATCCACCTGTGGCTTATAAACGTACGCTGTTTCTGCCCTGCGTTCGATAATTGAAGAGGCCAGCAATCCCACAAAAAATACCACGATCACCGTGACGATAAACAAAATCCAGTTTCTTGTTTTCATATTAGTTGATTTTTTATTGTTCTGATTTATCCATTAAATTTTTTAACCAATCAGGCACCACACTTCCCAGTTTGGGCACCTGCGCATGTGGCACTGCCGAAAGGCTGTTGACCCTGCCATGCGGCGAATAGCGGTGACATTCAACACAAGAACGCTCCTCACGAAAATGTCTGGAGCTTTCAAAGCGGGCGATGGCAGCATTATCAGTTACCAGCTTTTGATGACAACGAATGCAATTTTCCTGTACCACCTCTTTTCCTTCTTCTTTTATAAAGATCACCTGTGGTTCGGCACGAAGGGTAAAAATGGTGGCATGTCTTAATCCATCCTTTGCTTTGAAAAAATATTTATTAAGCACATTATTATGCGGCACATGACAGTCGTTGCAATGGGCCACCTCACGGTGCGAGCTGTGAAACCATGTAGCGTATTGTGGATTCATCACATGGCAATTGATGCAGGTTTCAGGATCGTCGGAAAGGTAGGATGCGGCATTGGAAATCCTGAAGATAAACAACGCCAGCCCAACCAGTACACCCAATAAAATGATAACCGGAACCTGCCAGGCAGATGGTGGAATTATTCTATTTACGAGTTTGCGCATGGATTTTATTTTTCTGATTTAAAAAAGGTGGGCGTCAGGTCGATCATCACCCAGGCCCAGTTGTTGGTATTTTCGCTGTTTCCTCCTTTCAGAAGTTCCATCGACGACGTGGCAAACATTTGAGAATATCCTGCCTTGATGGTTGCAGAAGGAGAAATGGCATATCCAAGAGACAGATCCACCTCAGTTCCAAGATTTTTATCATATCCGACCAAAGCTCCGTTTTCGTCTTTTCCAACCAATTCGCCGGCACTCTGGAAGAAATGAGGTGTAATCGTTGCAGTGAATTTATCCGCTTTAAACGTTAAAGGTACATAAAAATCCAACAACCCAACCGATTGCATGTGGCTTCCTACGTAAAAATAGTCCATCCAGCCGTTGAATTTATGATTGGTTCCATAGAGAGGCTTAAAGGCTTCGTCGGTTTTTGAAGGATCTTTCATACTGTTTCCCGAAAGGTATTCAAATCCGGCACCGGCCGAAAATTTTGTACAGACCTGATAGGTAAAATTGGCTGAAAAGTATAAGCCCGACAGATCACGTGTCGATTCCATCTTACCATCTTTTGTGGTATCAGCACTAATTTTCCCGGTTTGCAGGTAAAAGGCGCCATTGGCAGAAATTTTATTTTTCTTATAAGTCAACCTTGTACCCAGGGTTTGGCTATAAGCAATTTTTTCGGGTGGTTTTTTAGCACCGGTAGTATCAGAAAAATTAATCCAGGGCAAACCATTGTTCAATATCAGCACGGATATCCCAAAATCTCCAAATCCACGGTGCCAGTGTATATATTGAAATGTTTTGTATTCTGACGTAAAATAATACTCCTTAAAATTGCTTTCCATGTTTGAATTGTAAGCAAAACCAAGATCAAAGCGGCAATCATCCTTTGGTTTGAAAGTCACAATTGCGGCATCATGACTCCTCCCCTGTTGCGCCCAGTCCACACTTCCGAATATTCTGTGATCGTCATAAATGATCTCCTGCCGGCCGGCTTTCAGAGAGAATTTTTTAGAAAAAAGGATCTCTCCCCAGGCTTCGTGCAAAGCAATCCCGTTCACATCGGAAGAACTCAGCGTTCCGGTTTCACCCCAAACACCTACATTCTGTAAGCTTAATCCAATCTTGAACCAATCGTCGGCATATTTGAGATTGAGCCTGGTTCTCTGAGAGATAAAATTGGCAGCGCTTGCATCATCAGGAGCCAGCGTTTTGTAGCCATGCCTGTATTCATAACGTGGCCTGAACTGTCCCGAAATCTCTGTTCTCTGGCTATATAATTGTAATGAACCAGTTACAATTATGGCAACCAATACAAATTTGATAACTCCGTTTTTCATATTTAATTTTTTAAGTATTTAATTACCAATTTTCAAAAATAAAACTGTTTCTGACACCGATTTATATAAATTTTGAATTTTTTGCCTTAAAACATTAATTTATAAGCATTCCAAATTAGATAACATCATCTTTTCCGCCACAC
>JAGQVF010000172.1:0-11552 GCA_020438135.1 Bacteroidales bacterium
TATAACTTCAAGGTTGTCCCCGAGGATAAGTTGGTTCATAAAATGTTCCTTATATAATTGAATGCCTTTTTATCTATTTGATCATCCACAAAGCATAAACTCAAATCATCGTGTCCAAAGGCATTCAGAATTTTTGTAGCAAAATATTTTGAAACATCTAAAATGATTTGATCATTTAATGATCCAATATTTATTTCTTCAATAAGTGCGAGTTTGTTGTAAGAATTGTTTTTTAAATATCGATGAATTCTTCTGGAACCTTTCATTTCATTAAATCCTAGTAAGGTAAATCCTAAAATATTATGCAAACTTAATTGAATGCGAACTATATCACGATAATTTAGCATCTCAAAGAACTTTTTAGCGAAATAAACCAGTGATATGAAATGTCCTATGGTTAAAGTTATATCAATAAACTTAATAATTTCCATTTCGCTTGATCGGTCCCATTTGAAAAAAACAGTGTCACAAACACCAGCTTCAAAGTATCCATTGTCAAGAAATTCGACAAATGATTTTTCTTCAGCACTTCTATAAGTGATGCCTTCAAGTTTGATCTCCCTGGAATGACTATGCACAGGAAAAATTGTTCTACCTTTCATAGGTTCGAAACCAGTTGAATTATTCTGTATCCACTTCCCTAACTCTCTTTTCGAAATTTTAACTAAATTCTTATTCGGGAATTTTGGAATGAATGAATAAAGCAGCACCGGAAATATTTTATTAACATCAAAATAATCGCTTTTTATTCTTGAGGTATTGGGATTTTGAGTGAAATGAGAGCTTTCACTTTTTAATCCCTTCTTTTCAAGAAATGTATTCAATTCATCATTTCTACTACTTGAATATTCAAACATATCTCTTATCTCATAATGATTTGCTGGTTCCGAAATATCCTTGTGACGGATGTAATATCTACTTTCTTTCTTAAACATATGAGGTTTATGTGTACTCTCAGGTATTTCACAAACTACGATTACTCGGTCACTTTCCGGCAATTCAATTAAAATTGGTTCAGGGTAATAGATTTTTGGTTCAATATTTCCATTGATCACTTGGTTTATCCATTCTATAACACTCCTGTTTTTGACTATTCTTGGGAATCCATTAATTTCAAATTTCTTGTTTTTATTATCAGTTTCGTCAACACCTAATATCAAATACCCCCCATGAGTATTAGCAAATGAGCTAAATGACTTTATTAATGCTTTAGCGAAGTTGTCAATATTCTTCGGATCACCACTTTTGAAATCAAGTCTGTTACCTTCATACAGGTCATTGTTGTTAATTAACTCCTTGATTTCAGAATATGTCACAGCAGTAATTGGTTTTCCAAACATGTTCGATTAATTTATTCTTGATAACATTCTACAAAAATAAATGAAACCCCAAAATTGTCCTACATATCAATCCCCAAGCTATCAGCATTTTATCAACAACCCTTTCAACATATTACCCAATTAAAATACAATTGATATCTTTGTTCGTTTTCTTGAACGTCGGAGCAGGGCAGTATCCTTCACAAATGATTTTGGTATTTTATACTTTTTGCCCTGCTTCTTTTATTTTGTCCTACTTACAAACAGACCATGAACAAACACCGGAAAGACCGCAAAGAAGCGCTGGAATACATGGCCATGGCCGAAGGGTACGATGGCCGGTTGATCATCGATCAGTTGGAGACATATGTTAAGCCGGGTTCGGCTGTGCTGGAACTGGGCATGGGTCCCGGAAAGGACCTTGACCTGCTGGCTGAAAAATACCGGGTTACCGGGTCGGACCTGTCGGAAGCTTTCCTCGACCTTTACCGCGAAAAGAACCCCGGGGCCAACCTGCTGCATCTCGATGCCGTTACACTCGATACAACTGAAACCTTCGACTGCATCTACTCCAACAAGGTGTTACATCAAATCGGGCCCGATGACCTGAAACGATCCTTCGAACGTCAGTCCGCCCTTTTGAACCCCGCAGGGATCGCCTGCCACTCTTTTTGGTATGGCGACAAGGTAGTGACCCATCGCGGACAACAATTCTGGTATTATACCGAACTAACGATCCGGAGCGTGGTACCCCCGGATTTTGATATCGTTTTTCAGCACCGCTATATGGAAATGATCCCGAACGACAGTATATGGATGATTTTCAGGGTAAAAAAATAACCGGTAAAACAGTAATTTTTGAAATCCTCGCCCGAATAATTATTTTTCTTAATTTTACTCGGGTTTAGTGATGGTCAATGAATCGGATTATGCTAACATGGTTGTTGTACAATACATTTCCTCTCAATTGTTGTTTCCATGATTTTAACAGGAATAAACACCGGTTTGTCCGCAGACCGGGGAAGTGGTAATTGTGCCGGAAATTGTTTGAATTTTTTTATACATTTCAACAGAAGCAAAGTTTTGATACTATGGGCAAATCAATTAAAACTTCGGGTGCGGAGGCAACAGGTAAAAACGCAGAAGACCTGTTTATTGTGGGAATAGGCGCATCGGCCGGCGGATTGCTGGCCATTGAGTCATTTTTTAAAAATTCTCCGGTTGATGCCGGTGTTGCCTAGGTGGTTATTCAGCATTTATCGCCCGACTATAAAAGCATGATGAGTGAGCTGCTGGCCCGATATACGAGCCTGCCCGTTGTGAAAGCTGAAAATGAAACCCCCGTTGAGGCTGATCATATCTACCTGATACCGCCCCGTAAAAATATGACCATCAAAAACAGGAAACTTTTCCTGACAGAACAGGCTATCAAACATAGTCCCAACCTTCCGATCGATATATTTTTCAGATCGCTGGCAGCAGATATCGGAAACAAAGCAATCGGCATTGTTTTGTCAGGCACGGGCAGCGATGGAACCATGGGAATCAAGGCCATTAAAGAGCATGAGGGGATGATCATGGCGCAAAGTTCCGAAACGGCCAAATTTGACGGTATGCCCCGAAGCGCAGCCGACACAGGCATGGTCGACTTCATTCTCCCGCCTGAGCAAATGCCGGTTGCCATATTAAATTATGTCAGGCATCCCTTTATCGTGAAACCCAAAAAGCAAAAGAAAAAACTTACATCCGATGATTATTTGCTTCATATCCTGAAAATCGTTAACGAAACCACAGGAGTTGATTTTACCTATTATAAACCCAATACCATCATCCGCAGGCTCGAGAAAAGGCTGGGCATTAACCAGATAAATACCTACGAAGAATATGTGAACTTTCTCGAAAACTCTACCCGCGAATCGTATATTTTATACAAAGATCTGTTGATTGGTGTCACCCAGTTTTTCCGTGATCAAAAGGCGTTCGAAATTCTCAGTGAAAAACTGATTCCGGAATTGCTTGAAAAAAAGAAGACAAAAGAACCGTTCAGGGTGTGGTGTGCAGGTTGCAGTACGGGTGAAGAAGCCTACTCACTGGCCATACTCATTGCTGAGTGTATGCAGAGACTGGGTATTGAGCGGGAAGTGAAATTATTTGCAACCGACCTGGACAAGGAACATGTGGAAGATGCCGGGATAGGTTTTTATCCGGCAAGCATTGTGGCTGATGTTTCGATCGCCCGGTTATCAAAATATTTTTTGAAAACAGAACATGGTTACCAGGTGAATGAAGATATCAGGCGAATGGTGATCTTCGCACAGCAAAACATTATCAAAGATCCTCCATTCTCGAAACTGGACCTGATAACCTGCCGCAATTTGCTGATCTATCTCAATCCGGAAGTGCAGCGGAAAGTTGTTTCGATGTTTTATTTTGCCCTGAGGGAGAATGGTGGGTTGTTTCTGGGTAGCAGCGAAACACTTGGAGATATCGCATCGGGTTTTGAAACCCTCGACCACAGGTGGAAAATTTTCAGGAAGACAGAAGGTTATAAACCCCCTGATCTGTCTGATCTGCTCCCTATGGTTTCGGGTCATACACATTATAAAAATGCATTGCAAAGCAGAACAAACACCAGGCATGGAAGCGAATCAACAGTTGATAATTTACTCTCCGGCTTGCTCGAATCGGTTTTGCCTCCTACCGTAATCATCAACCAGCATTTTCAGGTGGTTCATGTAATCAATGATGTAAATGATTTTATCAGCATCCCGACCGGTAAAGTGAGTTTTGATATTTTCAGCCTTGCCCGGAAAGATTTATCGTTGGTTCTTAACAGTATTCTGAATAAGGTTTTTAAGGACGATAAAAAGGTTTCCTTCAGGGATTTTAATTTAAAAAACAGGAAAAAGCCGATTAACATATACGCCCGTCCGCTTCAGGATCCCTTTAGCAAACAAAAATTTGTGTCGCTCTCGTTCGAGTGGTCCGAAGTTAGCAAAGAAACACCTGAGAGAAATAAATTCGACCTGAAAACCGAACTGAACGAACGGAACATTTCCCTGGAAAAGGAACTTCAATATACCAAAGAAAATCTGCAGGCCACTATCGAAGAGCTCGAAACCTCAAACGAAGAACTTCAAAGTACAAATGAAGAACTGATCGCATCTAACGAAGAGTTGCAGAGTACCAATGAAGAGCTGCAATCGGTAAATGAAGAATTGTATACCGTTAATTCGGAGTTTCAGAATAAAATTGATGAGCTGACCGAACTCAATAATGATATTAACAACCTGCTTCGCAACACCAATATTGGCATTTTATATCTTGACAGGAAATTGCATATCCGGAAATTTACCAAACTGATCACACGAATTATAAACCTGATTGATCTCGATATCGGAAGGCCCATCAGCGACATCTCCATCAATCTTGATTACAAAGGTTTCCTGAAAGATATTACGAAGGTGCGGGATACGCTCGCCCTGATCGAAAAGGAATTGCAGGGGGATGATGGCAAATGGAACCTGATTCGGATACAACCCTACAGAACCGCTGAAAATGCTGTGGAAGGGGTTACCGTTACCGTAATTGATATCACAACGCGTAAGGAGGATGAGATCAGACTCAGGGAAACCGATAACCGGTTAAAGCTGGCTATGGAGGCCGGCAAACTTGGCTGGTGGGAATGGGATATGAAATCGGGGCGTGTGCTGGCCGGAGATAAAAAATCTACCATGCTCAATCTCGATCCGGATGAAACCGAACGGTTTTCGGTTGAGGATTGGATCAGCCTGATACACCCCGAAGATTATGAGCATACCATGCAGCAAATGCGTGACCATCTCGAAGGTAAATCCACCTATTATGAAACGCAGTACCGATTGAAAACCGGTTCGGGTGGATACAAATGGGTGCATGATAAAGGGAGTATAGTAGAGCGGAGCAAAAGTGGCCAACCTCTGAAATTAACCGGTGTGGTGAGTGATATTTCAGTATTGATGGAAAACAAATTGAAATTTCAACAGCTTTTTCTGAGTATGTCGCTTGGTGTGGTATACCAGGACAGCGATGGAAAGATTACCGCTGCCAATCCTGCTGCCCAAAAAATATTGGGTCTCACGCTTGACCAGATGATCGGACGACACTCCGTTGACAAACGCTGGAGGGCCGTGAGGGAAGATGGTAGTGACTTTCCGGGAGAGGAACATCCTGCGATGGTTTCATTACGCACGGGCAAAGAGGTCAAAAACCAAATCATGGGCGTGTATGATCCAAAAGAAAAAAAACTAAAATGGATTCTTGTTAATGCAACTCCTCAGTATTTTGATGATCCTCAAACCCCTGGTCAGGTATTTGCAACATTTCTTGAGATAACCGATGAAAGGGAGGCGCAGCAGCAACTTGAACGCAATTATGATTTGTTTTACCGCATACTTGAAAACAGTCCGTTGGGGCAACTGGTACTGAATGATAAGGGTGAAATTACCTATACCAACAAAAGGGCGGAAACCATTTTGGGTGTTAAATCAGCCACGATCCTGAAACGAAAATACAACGATCTGAATTGGAACATGAAGGGTACCGGGGGAGAAACGATTCCGGATGATAAATTGCCTTACAGCCTTGTGATGAATGGCAAAAGCGAAATAAAAAGTTATGCATTGATGATTGAAACGCAAAAGAAAGAGAAACGATTTATCACCATCAATGGTGCCCCTGTTTATGATCAGGATAAAAAGATAGAAGGTGTGGTTTTTAATTTGGATCAGATAGATCAGGAAGATCTCGATAAATTTAAAACATGGAAGGATTTTTAGCAAAAATCAAAACATGCTTGTATTTGGAAGTTTATTGATCAGCAGTAAATTGAAATTTTAAATGCTAATCCGTTATGATACCACTGATTTTCGCAGAAAGGCAGTATATATATCAGCGCTTTCTGCGAAATCTGCCAGAAAAATATCTTGGAAGGTTTTATCAGGTAGATAAACGGATAATCAAAAAATTTTATAAAGTATGTCCCGGAAATCCGAATTACTGAGAAAAAAAGCAATTGAAGTTTTAAAACAGAAAGGCGATACCGACATCAGGAATCAATTTCACAGCAGCTTCGAGGAGCTTGTTGAGGAGTTGTCGGTATATCAGGTAGAACTTGAGATGCAAAATGCCGAGTTGCTGCGCAGCCAGCAAAAAATCGAACAAACCGGCAAAAAGTACGAAGACCTGTTCAACAATGCCCCGGTAGGTTATATCGTACTGGATGAAGATTTCAGGATCAGAGAGGTTAACCGGACCTTGTGCGAAAAACTGGGCTTTACCCATGCCGGATTGATCGGTCAGCCATTCAGCCGGTACATTCACCCCGAATCGCAGGACGAGTTTTACATCCATTGTTCTTCGCTGTTTAAAGAGGAAACTCCCACATCCTGTGCGATCAGCCTGAAAACCTCGACTGCAAAACTGGTACAAATGATCATTTCTGCAGATATCACAGTCGAAAATAAAAAGAAATCTGCTTTGCTTACCATGGTAGATATTTCGACCCAGAAAAAAACTGAGGGAAAACTCGCCGATGCCGAAAATAAATTTAAAAGTTTTATCGATCAGTCTCACGATGCCATCCTGATTGTAAATGATCGGTGTGAAATTCAGGAGTGGAATCTCGCCCAGGAAAAAATGACCGGCTATAAACGTGATGAAGCTGTCGGACAGAAGGTATGGGAAATGCAATGGAAATTAATTCCGCCTGACCTCAGGAAAAAACTACGCATTCAGGATATACGCTACATGTTTGAGAATTATTTTGAAACAGGTTCCGCCGATTGGATCGGAACCAGCATCGAAGCCCGTATTCTAACCAAAGAAGGTAAAATCCTGAACATCGAACAAATAACTTTTCCCATCAACACGCAAAATGCTGATATGATCGGAAGCATTATCCGGGATGTCAGCGAGAAAAAACAAGCCGAGGAAGCCCTGCAAAAAAGTGAAGAGTTGCTTCGTGTTACAAACGAGAACCTCACAGATGTGGTTTGGCGTTTAAACAATGAGGGTGTAATTAACTACATAAGCCCGTCTGTCGAAAAAATTACCGGATTTAAACCCAGTGAAATTGTCGGAAAATCATTATTTGATTTTATTCCGGAAAAAGAAAAAGTTTTAGTGGAAAACCTGATGATGGAAAAGATCAGTACAAAAACAAATGAAGTAGTTGAACTGGAAATGTTTAAAAAGGACGGTGATGTGATCCCACTTGAAATATCATCATCGGCGATTTTTGACAGAAAGGGTTTATTGCTCGGTTTTTCAGGCGTTTCGAGGGATATTTCTGCCAGGAAGGAAGCTGAAAAGGCCCTCAAAGACAGCGAGGCTAAGTTCAGGTCGTTTATGGATAATTTCGCCGGCGCCGCATTCATCAAGGATGCTGATCAAAGGCTTGTGTATTGCAATGATTTTTATGCTTCCCTGATCGGGAAAAAACCGGCAGACATCATTAATAAAATTCACAATGAGGATGATCTTCCGGATAATATTCGTAAGCAATACGAAGAGGAAAACCGGAAAATTGCCGAAACAGGTGAAACTTTTAAAACAGAAAGTGTTTTTCCGGGGCCTGATGGTGATAGCCATTGGCTTACCATGAAGTTCCCTGTGAAATCTGATGGTGAAACTCACCTGGTGGGTTCCCTCAGTTTCGATATCACTGAACAAAAACAATTGGAAAAAGCGCTGCGACAAAGCGAGGAGTATTTCAAAACGGTTTTTAATCAGGCTGCTATCGGACTTGTACTTGCTACAAAGACGGGAGATTTTATCAAAGTCAACAGTCGTTTGGAGGAAATTACCGGGTATTCGGAAAGCGAATTGCTCGGTATGAATTTCAGGGAGATCACGCATCCTGAAGATCTCATAATGGAAGAACAATTTCTCCAAAAAGTTTTGGAAGGAGAAGCCGATGTGAATTCGTATGAAAAGCGCTATTTTCATAAAAGTGGGAATACGGTTTGGGTTAAGCTCCATTCCAATGTTCTGCGCAATGAAAATGGTGACATCCGGAATGTGGTCGCAGCCGTCGAAGATATTACCGAACAGAAAGAATCCAGACTTAAACTTCAGGAGAAAGAACGGCAGATCAATTTTTTAGCCACTACTGCAATTGAACTGGCGAAATTTGAAGAGGAAAAAGAAATTTGGAGATATACTGCTGAAAAAACGCGCGAGATTGTCAATAACCAGGGAATTGTGATCGTGAGTGAATTCAGGCATGAAGAAAACATCTGGGCCATAAAAGCTATAACAGGCTTGGGCAACCGGCTGGATAAAATACTTGAACTGATCGGAAAGAATATTTTTGAGTTAAAGGGAAAAAGAAATTTTGAACCCAATGAATATTTGCTTAGAAATAACCTGATCGAAATAAGCAGTAAGTATTCTGATTATACGGAATACGGTATCTCTGGTGAAGTGTTATCAAAAGCCTTCAAGCTCCTCAGGATCGAGCGGATGTATGAAGTTATTCTCACCAACGAAAAAAAGGTCAGTGGTTTTGTTACGCTCATCAGGCTGAAAGATAACGGTCCGTTTCAGAAAGACCTGGTGGAAGCTTTTATTTCGCAGGTGTCAGTTTTTCTTCGCCGGAAGCTGGCTGTGAATGAACTTGAAAAATACAAGGGTCATCTCGAAGAACTCGTAAAGGACCGGACCCGGGAACTCGAAGAAAAAAATGATGAACTCGAGCGGTTTAACCAGCTATTTATCGGCAGAGAGTTCAGGATTAAGGAACTGAAAGAAAAACTGGAACTTCTCGAAAAGGAAATTAAGCAATTTAAAGGTGATGAAAATCATGCCGGGTAAACTGGTTTTCAATGCCTGCCTGATTATTTCGGTTAGGTAAACCATACGATCTAACAAGATCCGGTCAGGACAATACTATTTTCCTGTTGAATTCTCATCACCCCTTTGGAATGTAATTTTTTACATGGTCAGGTCAAAAACTCCCAAACATTTTATCTGAATTTTTGTTTTCCTTTCTTCTATTGATATCCACTGATCAACAAATCCCTGATTTATTTATAATGCTTGTTGTGATTTGATATTTATGCAGATTAACTTAAACAGATAACTATACACTTTAAATTTAAAATTATGAGAGGATTTCAAGTTATTACCCTATTTATTATTGTCCTGTCAGTTGCACAGGTATTGCAGGCGCAGAGTCCGTACACTCTGCCTGAGCTATCTTACGGATACGATGCCCTTGAGCCGGCAATTGATGCACGCACCATGGAAATTCACCACACCAAACACCACCAGGGGTATGTGAATAATCTGAACAAAGCCGTGGAAGGAACCGATGCAGCCGCACAAACTCTTGAGGTTTTGCTCGGGAATATATCAAACTATTCTGTTGCAGTCAGGAACAATGGCGGGGGCCACTACAACCACACATTGTTCTGGTCGGTTCTAACACCCGAAGAAGAAACCCAGCCCACCGACCGGTTGAGAAAAGCCGTTCGTGCTGAATTCGGAAGCATGGAATCGATGATCGACCAGATGAATCAGGCAGCAGCAACCCGTTTCGGATCAGGTTGGGCCTGGCTGAGTGTTGATGCCGGCAACCGTCTTTTTATCAGCAGCACCCCAAACCAGGATAATCCGTTGATGGATGTTGTAGAGGAAAGAGGAACCCCGATCCTGGGCATTGATGTGTGGGAACATGCCTATTATTTGCAGTATCAAAACAAAAGAGGAGATTACCTGAAAGGAATTTGGGATGTGATCAACTGGGATGAGGTAAGTAAAAGATACGAAGCATCTGTGCCGGAGAACATATTTGAAATGTGGCCCGAACTGGATCAGTTTCACACAGTGATGTCGCAAACATTCCATCCGAGCGAGGAAGGAGATCTTGATCCCATCAAAAACAGGAGTGAAGAAATGAAAAACGCTGCCAAAAAACTTTCCGATGCTGGCATTCCCTCGGAATTGGATGCAGAAGAAGTAAGAAATGCCGTGGCTGACCTGGTTGCAGATTCAGACAAACTGCACAAGATGGTTCAGTCGGAAGCAACCGACGAAGAGCTCACCAAAGCCTTGTCGGGTTTGCACGACACCTTTCACCTGATCGTTAAAACCTGCCACGACTGATAAATAATATTTGATAAATTAAGACATGAAAACCGGCAAGGCAATTTTAGTCTGGCCGGTTTTTTTGTGGCTTTAATTGAAAATGCAATTATTGGTAAAGAGTTTACAATCGTTGATCAGGCGTATTTAAAATTGTAGATGCCTATGAATAGGATCAAAAATGTTGAAGAAAGGTTGAATTCGCTGCAAAGACAATGGAATGAACGCCAACTTGTAAAACATTATTTATTAGATGCAAGCTGTTAAACAATAAAAAGGCATTTGTATCTTTGTCCCTTCAAAGCAAAACATATTTTCATTGAGTGCAAGAAAAACAGTCCTTCTGTTAATATTTGTAAACTTCGTTCTTTATTCCTGTAATAACGATTCAATAGCAGGAATACCAGCGTCCGGCAACCTTTTGAAAACGGATTTATCTCAGAAAACTTCATTCGCAGAAACAAAAAGCATTCATGAAACTAATAATTCCGATAGCCAGCAAGATCATTTGCCACAAGCCGGACAAAAGCCATCGGACTTCCATCAAGTAAAAGATTCGGCTGAAAATTTATTTATCAAAGGCAACAGGTTATATCGCAATAACCAATATCGCAAGGCTTTGAAGAATTATAGCATGGCTAAAAAAATGGCAGAAGCCAACAACTTATATTTGCTAAAAGCCAAATGCCTTGAAAGAATGGCCTCGGTTCACCTGGCAACCGATGATTCGTATTATGCCCTCAAACTTTATTATGAGAGTTTACCGATTTTTGAAAAACTGAATTACAAGACGGGGATGGCTCGCGTGTATAATATCATTGGGGTTTACAAAACCGAAACCGGCAGGTATGATACTGCAGAAATAGTGTTCAAAAATACTATTCGTTTAATTGAGAATGACAGTGCAAATGCAGAGCTCATCAACCTGAAAGGAAATCTGGCTTATTTATATGAAAGTACCGGGAGGCTAAAGGAAGCTGCAGATATCTACAGACAGCTTGAAGAAGATTTGATTTCCTCAAACGACAGCATCAACCTTCCGGTGATTTATTACAATTATGCTATGTTGCTCCAGCAATCCGAATCGAATCAACAGGGAATGCAATA
>JAGQVF010000172.1:11665-13444 GCA_020438135.1 Bacteroidales bacterium
CCTGAATAAATCATTGATCTGCGCTTCAGCCATTGATAATGCTTCGGCTGCGTTGGATGCAATACGTCAGTTGGCTCGAATCGATTCGATGAAGGGAGATTATGAAAATGCCTATATAAAAAGCCTTCAACTCAATGTATTGAAGGATACGGTGTATAACCGGAAGCTGAGAAACAGCCTGATTTCGTCCGAACTCAAGTATGAAAATGAGAAGAACAGCACCCTGGTTAGATTGCAGCAGGCAGAGTTGCAAGCCATGGAAAAAGAAAGAGTGATTTACCTGATCCTTACCGTTGTTGCGATCATTATTATTTTGCTTGCCACGATTGTTATTGTATTGCAGCGAAAAAATTATCTGAAGAACAAAGAACTGATCGAAAACAGGCTGGAGATCCAAAATCTGAAGGTTGCAAAATATCAGAAGGAGAAGGAAATAAACCAGTTAAAGATGAAGGGATTTTCAGATGAACTCAAAATGAAGGATCGTGAACTGGTGAGTATTGCCCTGGGTATGGAACAAAAAAACAAATTATTGAATAGCATCGATCAAAAAGTGAAAGTGTTGCTATCCCGGATCTCATCTTCTGAAAATATCGAAATCATCAAGGAAATATCTTCTGCAATCAGGTTAAAGCAACTTGAGAATTCTGAATCCGATTTGTTTAACCAGCGATTTTCATCCATCCATGAAGATTTTTTCAAAAAACTAAAAGCATTACATCCGTCTCTTACTAAGACTGATTTACGATTTTGTGCATATCTGAGAATAAACCTTTCAAGCGATCAGATTGCCAATATCCAGAATGTTACCAATGAAGCGATCAGAAAAACGAGGTACCGGATCAGGAAAAAACTGGGGCTGCAACCCGAGGAGTCATTGGAAGATTATATTTCTCAGTTTTAGGTTTAGGATCAACAGGTTCCCTATTTGTCCGCATTTTGTCCGCATTAAATATCAATGGCTTTTTTAATCGGCTATTCAGGTAAGAGTATCTTTGAATCGCCAATTAAAATTAAATTCCAAATGAAAAAAGTCTACTCTACATTTGTATTTGTATCAATGGTATTAATCCTCATGGGGCAAAACTGGACCAAAAATTTACCCTCTGACAAGGTCCAGAACGGTGAACTTACCTTTGCCGAAGTTCAAAAAGCCTTTTACGATTATTGGGAGCCCTTTCAGGTTAAAAACGGGAAGTATTTAAACAGCAACGGAGAACTCGTAAAAGCACCGGGCTGGAAACAGTTCAAACGGTGGGAGTGGAAGATGGAAAACATGATCGATGGTGATGGCAATTTCCCTGAGGTTACGGTTGCTGAGCAAATGCAGAAATATCTTGATGATAACCCTGATGCGGGTAAAAGCTTATCAGGTAACTGGACTAATATCGGTTACAACTCATCAAACGGAGGATACCAGGGTATTGGCCGGATCAATTGCATCGCTTTTCATCCGACTGATAACAACACATATTGGGTAGGTACTCCTTCAGGCGGTTTGTGGATCACTACGGATGGCGGATCAAACTGGTCGGTTTTGACTGATTCAAATCCAACCCTTGGAGTGAGTGCAATTGCGGTAACTTCGAATTATGCCACTTCACAAACTATATACATCGGTACCGGCGACCGCGACGGAGGAAGTGCCTGGACTTTAGGGGGTGGAAATTCAAACGATGATGCTGGAGTAGGTGTGTTAAAATCAACTGATGGTGGTGTGACATGGAGCAGTAGCCTGACTTTCACACTTTCAAGTGAAACCGTCGTTTACGATCTGCT
>JAGQVF010000173.1:0-3944 GCA_020438135.1 Bacteroidales bacterium
GTACCATGTCATGCACCATGCACCACGCTCCACGCTCCAAGCTCCACGCTCCAAGCTCCACGCTTACCCCTCACACAACATTTCCCAAAAAATCAAGTTTAACATAGTCAGGTGGGAATTTTTAGCAAAAAGTTGTTAACAGGTGGAAAAATGTGGGAATTTTTATTATATATTAGCTGCGACAAATTTTTAAGATGACGAACCTCACTTACACATACGAATGCAAGGTCGATTCCAAAGGCAGGGCGCTGCTTCCCGGTGGTCTGAAGAAGGAACTGACACCCGTGCTGAATGACGGGTTTGTCATCAAAAAAAGTGTCTTCGACAAATGCCTTGAGCTTTATCCGCGTGCCGAATGGGACAAAGAGATGGCAGGAATCAACCAATTGAACCGCTTTGTTAAAAAAAATGTGGAGTTCATTCGCCGCTTTATGGCCGGTGTAAAACCCGTGAACCTCGACAACAGCGACCGCCTGCTCATCCCCAAAGACCTGATGACCTTTGCCGGCATCACAAAGGACATAGTGATGACTTCCCAGATCAACAAGATCGAGATTTGGGATAAAGCAACCTATGAAAATGTGGTGTACGACGATTCGGTTGATTTCGGAACCCTCGCGGAAGAAGTGATGGGAGAATCCGGAAAAACCGATGAATAATGTATCACGAACCGGTACTTCTGAAGGAAAGCATTGAAGGCCTCCACATCAATCCTGAAGGAATATATGTGGATGTTACCTACGGAGGTGGCGGTCATTCCGGTGAAATTCTCAAGCATTTGTCAACAGGTTCTTTGATAGCTTTTGACCAGGATCAGGATGCCCTGAAAAACAAACCGGACGATGAAAGAGTGGTTTTGATCAACCAGAATTTCAGGTACATGCGCAATTTTTTAAAGTTGTACAAAGCCGACCCGGTGGATGGTATCCTGGCCGATCTTGGGGTTTCCTCACATCAGTTCGATACGGCCGAACGTGGTTTTTCGCTTCGTTTCGAGGGCGATCTCGACCTGCGGATGAACCAACGGAAAGACCTGACGGCTGCGAAAATCATCAACTCCTATTCACCCGCTAAACTGAAAGAGATTTTGATTCAGTACGGCGAATTGAAAAATGCAGGTCGCATAGTCAGCAAAATTGAAACGGCTCGCTCTGAGAATGAGATAAAAACCACGGCGCAAATAAAAGAGATACTCAAACCGCTGGTTCCGCCAAACCAGGAGAATAAATTCCTGGCGCGGGTTTTCCAGGCATTGCGGATCGAAGTGAACGACGAACTGGGCGCCCTCAAAGACTTCCTGGAACAATGTCCTGACATGCTGAAAAGCGGCGGCAGACTGGTGGTGATCACCTACCACTCGCTGGAGGACAGGCTGGTGAAAAATTTCATCAAAGCAGGAAATTTTGAAGGGGAGGTGGAAAAAGATTTTTACGGGAACATACAGTCGGTTTTCAGGCCGGTAAACAAAAAACCGCTGATCCCGACCGAAGAAGAGATCAAACGAAACAACCGGGCAAGAAGTGCAAAACTGAGGATAGCAGAAAAAATATAATGGGAAAAAAGGGAGATACAAACCGTACGAAAAAAACAGCCGGGGCGCTGCAAAGCATCCTCGGAGGGGGATTTCTGGCCAATAAAAAAACAGCCGAAAACATGCCCTTTCTGCTGTTCCTGGCTTTCATAGCTTTGATCTACATCGGCAATTCCTATTATGCCGAAAAAAAGATCAGGAAGATCGAAAGGTTGCAGAAGGAGGTGAAAGAACTTCGTTACGATTACATCTACAACCGATCACAGCTCATGTCGAAAAGCCGGCAATCTGAAATTGCCAAAACACTTTCGCTGGAAGGAATTAAAGAATCAAGAACACCACCCAAAAAAATAATCAACGAATAGATGAAAAACATCCGTGCCGACATATTGTGGAGGGTTTTCCTGGTATACGTGATGATGCTGCTCTTCGGAATTGCCATCATCGCCAGGGTGATCCACATCCAGGTGGTTGAGCGTAGCGACCTGCTTGCCAAAGCCGATTCCATGTCGATCCGGTCATTCGATATCGAAGCGGTTCGCGGAAATATCTATGCCGACGATGGCAGCCTGCTGGCCACCTCGGTTCCCATTTTTGATATCCGGATGGATGTGGCTTCTCCCCTCATCTCCAATGAAGATTTTAATCAAAATATTTCACCGTTAGCGCAAAAACTTTCGGCCCTTTTTGGAAACAAATCGGAATGGCAATATAAAAACGATCTGATCAAAGCCAGGCAAAAAGGAAACCGCTATTTCCTGGTGAAAAACAACGTTACTTACGAACAACTTAAAAAGCTGCGTGAATTTCCGATTTTCGACAGGGGAAAATACAAAGGCGGGTTGATCATAATTCCCAAAACCAAAAGGCAGAAACCGTTTGGCAGTTTGGCTTACAGAACCATCGGTTACGAAAACAAAACCGAGGATCTATTTGTGGGTCTCGAAGGTGCCTATTCGGAAGTATTGAGCGGCCACGACGGCAAACAACTCCGGCGCAGGATCAACAATGGTGATTGGGTGCCATTGTTCGATGAAAATGAGGTAGAGCCAATAAACGGTAAGGACATCATCACTACCATCGACGTCAACCTGCAGGATGTAGCCGAATCATCACTTCACAACCACCTGCTGGAGCACAATGCCGAATGGGGATGTGCCGTACTGATGGAAGTTCATACCGGAAAAATTTTAGCGATTGCCAACCTTACCCGTGTGGGTGATACATATAAAGAGGCATATAATTATGCAGTTGGCCAAAGCATCGAACCCGGATCAACATTCAAACTTCCTTCGATGATGGCCCTGTTTGAAGATGGACTTGAAAATCTTGATGACACGGTTAATATCGGTAAGGGTTACAAAGTTTACAGCGGGCTTACCATTCAGGATGTGCACGGCATTCGCGACGGACGGGTTTCGATCCGTGAAATTTTCGAAAAATCATCCAATGCCGGTGTTTCCATGCTGGTGTATGATAAATATTCGGCACAACCTCAAAAATTCATCGACCACCTGTACGATATGTCGCTGAAAGAAAATCTGGGATTGGAAATTCCGGGCGAAGGCGACCTCTTTATCAAAGATACCAAACACAAGTCGTGGTCGAATGTATCATTGCCGTTTATGTCGATTGGTTATGAACTTCGCATCACACCTCTGCAATTGCTAACATTTTATAACGCTGTTGCCAATAACGGTGAGATGGTTAAACCGATGTTTGTGCAAGAAATATGGGATGCGGGTAAAAAAATTAAATCGTTCGAACCGACTGTGATCAACAGCTCGATCTGTTCGGAAAGCACGCTGGAAATGGCACATGAAATCCTTGAAGGTGTAGTTCTGCAAGGAACGGCTACCAGCCTGAAAAGTGCACCATACACGGTTGCAGGAAAAACCGGTACTGCCCAGATCGCTTCTTCAACCGGTTACGACAAACGAAATTACAATGCCTCTTTTGCAGGATATTTTCCTGCCGAAAATCCGGAATATTCATGTGTGGTGGTGGTAAGCAAGCCTTCCACCGGTCGGTACTATGCCAGCTCGGTGGCTGTTCCGGTTTTCCGCGAAATAGCCGATAAGGTCTATGCCACCAACCTCGAGATACAACGTCAGGATTCAATCATCGAGTCGGAAGATTATCCGCTTTATGCCATTGGTTACCAGGGGGAAATTAAGCAAATTCTGGATGAATTGAATGTACCGGTTGACACTGCTTCAACCGTAGCCGACTGGGCCATAGTGTTGCCCTCCGACAGTGCCGTGGTTCTGAAATCGAGGATCATCCATGAAGGAATTATCCCGAATGTGAAAGGAATGGGTGCCAGGGATGCCGTATATGTGCTTGAAAATCTGGGATTAAAAGTAAATATCCTTGGACGTGGATTTGTCAAACAACAATCCTTATCGCCCGG
>JAGQVF010000173.1:4030-9569 GCA_020438135.1 Bacteroidales bacterium
CAAGTGGTTTCGATCAAAGGAACGACCCAAACGGAGGTTTCTGCCATTGAATTCGATTCGAGGAAATGCGGCAAAAATTCTCTTTTTGTAGCTGTGAAAGGAACCCAAACCGACGGGCACAAATTCATCGATAAAGCAATCGGATTGGGTGCTGCTGTGATCATTTGTGAAAAACTTCCTGAAGCATTGTCTGATAATGTGGTTTGGGTGAAGGTTGAAAACCCGGCCAGGGCACTGGGCATGCTGGCTTCTAATTTTTATGGAAATCCATCCTCCCATCTCAAACTTATCGGAGTAACCGGCACCAACGGAAAAACCACGATCGTGAACCTGCTCTTTAACCTGGTGCGCCATCTCGGATACAATGCCGGGTTGCTTTCAACCATCGAAAATAAGATCGGTGATGAGGTGATCGGTTCCACCCACACCACTCCCGATCCGGTTCAGATCAACAGGTTGATGGCTGATATGGTGAAATCAGGCTGCGACTGGTGTTTTATGGAGGTGAGCTCACATGCCATCGATCAGGAACGGATTGCCGGCCTGGTGTTTACCGGAGGCATCTTCACCAACATTACACACGATCACCTCGATTATCATAAAACCTTCGATGCTTATCTAAAAGCGAAAAAGAAATTTTTTGATGAACTCCCGGAAGAAGCTTTTGCCCTTTCCAATATTGATGACAAAAACGGGCAGGTCATGCTTCAAAACACCCGGGCTGAAAAGAAATATTATGGTCTGAAAAAACCGGCTGAGTTCAAAGGCAAGATCATGGAAAACCAGTTTGAGGGTTTACAACTCAACATCAACGGTAAGGATATCTGGTGCAGGCTGGTAGGCGCATTCAATGCCTACAATATTCTGGCAGCCTTTGGTGCCGCAGTTTTAGCCGGGGAGGATGAAGAGGAAGTGCTGGCAGCCCTGAGCGCCCTCGATACCGTTGAAGGCCGCTTTGATTATGTGGTTTCATCCAACAACGTCGTCGGTATCGTGGATTATGCTCACACGCCCGATGCCTTAAAGAATGTGCTGGAAACGATTGCAGCCATCCGCACCAGGAACGAAACTCTGATCACGCTGATAGGAGCCGGTGGGGACCGGGATACTGAAAAACGTGCTCCGATGGGACTTATCGCCGGACGGATGAGCGACCGGGTGATCATTACATCCGACAATCCCAGGTCGGAAAACCCGGAATCCATTATCGAACAGATCAAAAAGGGAATTGATCCGCGTGATACAGGAAAAGCGATTGCCATAACCGACCGCCGCGAGGCGATCAAAACCGCTTGCCTGATGGCACAACCCAATGATATCATTTTGGTGGCAGGCAAGGGACATGAAAAATACCAGGAGATCAAAGGGATCAAACACCCCTTCGACGACAAGCAGATTTTGAAAGAATACCTGGCATTAACGGAAGTAGTTCAAAAGAAAAATTAAACGGATGTTTTACTATTTGTTCACATATCTCGATCAGGCCTACGATTTACCCGGAGCAGGTGTGTTTCAGTACATCTCCTTCAGGGCGGCTGCGGCTGTGATCACCTCGCTGATCATTTCGCTTTTGCTTGGAAACCGCCTCATCCGCATTTTGGTCAGGAAACAGGTGGGCGAATCGATCCGTGACCTGGGGCTCGAAGGTCAGTCAGAGAAAAAAGGAACCCCGACCATGGGTGGATTGATCATCCTGGGCGCTGTGCTGGTCCCGGCATTGCTGTTTGCCAAGCTCGACAATATCTATATCATCCTGATGATCTTCACCACCATCTGGCTTGGACTGATCGGATTTCTGGATGACTACATCAAAGTTTTCAGGAAAAACAAGCAGGGCCTGGCCGGAAAATTTAAGATTTATGGGCAGATCGGTTTGGGGTTGATCGTGGGTCTGGTGCTCTATTTTAATGAAAATGTGGTGATCCGTGAAAAGATCAGCGCCGAAAAACTGATCCAAACCAGCGAATCGGGTGAGATCATCCGCATCACGGAACCGACTGCAAAATTTACGAAAGAGTCGGTGAAGTCAACAAAAACCACGATTCCGTTTTTCAAAAACAACGAAGCCGATTATTCAAGAATATTATCATTCCTGGGCGAAGGATATGAAAAATGGGCATGGATCATTTTCGTCCCTATTGTTATCCTGATCATCACCGGAGTATCGAACGGGGCCAACCTCACCGACGGGATTGACGGACTGGCAACAGGCACCTCGGCCATCATCGGGGCCACCCTTGGGATTCTGGCCTGGGTGTCGGGTAACATCGTGTTTGCCGATTATCTCAACATCATGTACATCCCCGATTCGGGCGAGCTGACCATATTTATCAGTGCCTTTGTCGGGGCCTGCATCGGATTTCTCTGGTACAACAGCTATCCGGCACAGGTATTTATGGGCGACACAGGAAGTTTGGCCATCGGCGGGATCATTGCCGTGTTTGCCATCATCATCCGAAAAGAATTTCTAATTCCTGTACTGTGCGGGATCTTCTTCGTGGAGAGCCTTTCCGTGATCATGCAGGTGAGCTGGTTTAAATATACGAAACGAAAATACGGAGCCGGCCGGCGCATCTTTAAAATGTCGCCGCTCCACCATCATTTTCAGGTGCTTGGTTATTCGGAACCGAAAATTGTACAGCGGTTTTTCATTGTGGGGATCATGCTGGCGGTATTCACCATCATCACTTTAAAACTGAGATAATGCGTGAAAACAGGGAAAATCGTCATACTGGGAGCAGGTGAAAGCGGGGCGGGTGCAGCCCTGCTCGCGAAGAAAAAGGGATTTGAGGTTTTCGTTTCGGACAAAGGAATAATCAAAGAAAAATATAAAATCGTTCTTTCACAGGCTGATATACAATTCGAAGAGGGAAAACACAGCGAAAGCTACATTCTGGATGCTGACGAGGTGATCAAAAGCCCCGGGATACCCGACTCCGTTCCGATGGTTCGGAAAATCAAAGAACAGGGCATTCCGGTGATTTCCGAGATTGAATTTGCCGGCAGGTATACACATGCTAAAACGATCTGCATCACAGGAAGCAATGGGAAAACAACCACCACTTTGCTCACCTGGCATATGCTCAACAAAGCAGGGCTGAATGTAGGTTTGGCAGGCAATGTTGGAAAAAGTTTTGCCTGGCAGGTCGCCGAAAACAATTTCGATTATTACGTGCTTGAGATCAGCAGTTTTCAGCTCGATGGCATGTTTGATTTTAAAGCCGACATCGCTGTTCTGCTCAACATCACCCCTGACCATCTCGACCGGTATGCTTATGATTTTCAAAAATATGCCGACTCGAAATTCAGGATCACGCAGAACCAGACCCCGAACGACGCTTTCATCTACTGCCAGGACGATCCGGTAATTTTCAAGGAACTAAAAACCCGGAAAGACCTCGCAGCAAAACAGTATCCCTTTTCAATCAACCAACAAGTAACGCAGGAAGGTGCGTGGATAAAAAATAACAATTTGATCGTGAACATAAAACCAAATTTGATGCAAATGACTCTTGAAAAATTGGCCTTACAGGGGAAACACAACCTCTACAATTCGATGGCTGCAGGAATTGCAGGCCGCATCCTCGATATTCGCAAGGATATCATCAAAGAAAGTTTGTCCGACTTTCAGAATGTGGAACACAGGCTCGAGCATGTGGCCCGTGTTCATGGTGTGGACTTCATCAACGATTCGAAGGCGACCAACGTGAACGCTACATGGTATGCCCTTGAAAGCATGCCGAATAGTGTAATCTGGGTTGCCGGCGGTATCGACAAGGGAAATGATTATTCTCTGTTGAAAAAGCTGGTGAAGGAAAAAGTGAAAGCCATCATCTGCCTCGGAAAAGAAAACTCCAACATCATCAACGCATTTAAAAATGATGTGGAAACCATCATCGAAACCACCGATATGGATGATGTGATCAAACTCGGCATTCACATTGGGAAAATGGATGATGTAGTGTTGTTGTCGCCGGCTTGCGCCAGTTTCGACCTGTTCGAAAATTTTGAAGAGCGCGGCAACAAATTCAAAGAATCGGTAAAAAAGCTTTAAATCAACCGAAATGCAATACATACTCAACAGGATCAAAGGAGATAAGATCATCTGGCTGGTGGTGATCTTTTTATCCATACTCTCGTTACTCGCGGTGTACAGCTCAACCGGCACCCTGGCTTACAAATACCAGGGCGGAAATACCGAATACTACATGATCAAACATTTTGTGATCCTGCTTTTTGGCCTTGGAATAATGTGGTTGACCCACCTGATCAAATACAAATATTACGGCCGGATTTTCCAGGTGGCTTTATGGATTGCTATCCCGTTGCTTGCCCTAACGCTTTTGATCGGTCTCGACCTGAACGATGCCAAACGGGTATTGCCCCTGCCTTTCGGACTTACATTTCAAACCTCCGACCTGGCCAAACTGGCACTGATCATTTACCTGGCCCGCATCCTCACCATCCGCCAGGAACGCATCAAAGATTTTAAAAGAGCTTTTCTGCCGATCATCATCCCGGTTTTGCTGGTTTGTTTCCTGATCTTCCCGGCCAATTTTTCAACGGCAGCCATTTTGTTCACAACCAGCCTGGTTTTGATGTTTATCGGACGGGTAAGTTTAAAACATATTTTTTCGATGATCGGGATTGGTGTGGTGGTGATGTTCACCCTGTTCATGGTGGCCAAAGCCTATCCGAAAACATTGCCCCGTTTCGATACCTGGATCAGTAGAATTGAAAGTTTCAGCGATAAGGAAAGCGAAGAAAATTACCAGGTAGAACAGGCGAAGATCGCCATTGCCAAAGGGGGTTTGATCGGCAAAATGCCCGGCAACAGCGAACAACGCAACTTTCTGCCCCACCCCTACTCTGATTTTATTTTTGCGATCATCGTGGAAGAATACGGATTGATCGGTGGAGCCCTCACGGTTTTCCTCTACATGATACTGCTTTTCAGGGCGGTGAAGATCGTGATACGGTGCCCCAGGAATTTCGGGGCATTTCTAACGATCGGGGTCGCTTTTAGCCTGGTGTTCCAGGCAATGATCAACATGGGTGTGGCAGTTAACCTGCTTCCCGTTACAGGTCAAACCTTGCCCCTGATCAGTATGGGTGGAACTTCGATATGGTTCACCAGCATTGCCATCGGCATCATATTAAGTGTAAGTAAAGAACTCGAAAACAATCCTGAAGAAGATGAGCAACTCCAGGCAGTCGCAGCATAAATTCATCATCAGTGGTGGTGGAACGGGCGGACATATCTTCCCCGCCATAGCCATTGCAAATGCTTTGAAAGAGGCATTGCCCGATGCTGATATTTTGTTTGTGGGTGCGCAAAATAAAATGGAAATGGAGAAAGTGCCCGAAGCGGGGTATCCAATCGAAGGGCTTTGGATCAGCGGATTGCAAAGGAAACTTACCCTGCAAAATCTCTCCTTTCCGTTTAAGGTGATCTCAAGCCTTCGCAAGGCGGGAAAGATCATCGATAGGTTTAAACCCGAAGTGGCGATCGGTGTGGGTGGCTATGCGAGTGGCCCCT
>JAGQVF010000174.1 GCA_020438135.1 Bacteroidales bacterium
GCTTAATTTTGATGTTGAACCCGTTAAGCTTTTTGCCGGCCTCCCTGATCATCCCGGGATTGGTATCCGTACCGAAACAAGTTGCCTGTTTTTGAATGGCAAGCATTTGCAACAATTTACCCGATCCTGTTCCGATGTCGAGGACGCTGCTCAGTGGTTCCACTTCCGCTACCACCGGCTTAAGGTATTCGGCGTACCAGTGTGAATCCTGCACCTTTGAGAAAAATCCCGAAAAACTTAAACTGCTAAACATTATATTACTTATATATAGTTAAAATTAAAAAAAATTACAGACTCATTTCATCGAGGATCTGCCCGATGGTTTTTTGAGCCAGCACCTGTTTCATTTGGGATTCCGATTGCTCAAACAGTCCGGTGATGATCACCTTTGCATTGTCGGGGCGTTTGCCTTTTGCGGCAATATCGTAAGACGTATGGAACAACGGTTTNNCCTTTTTCTACGGCATTCAAAACATCCAGAACGGTGATCTGTGCCGGATCCTTCAACAGACGGATTCCGCCCTGTTTGCCTTCCTTTGTTTCGATGATACCATCTGCAGAAAGCCCCTGTAAAATCTTGATAAGTGTGGGTTTGGGGATGTTGAGCACCTCCGAAATACTGGCTGTGGAAAGAAACTCAAACTGTCCCTGCCTGATCTTATCGGCAATAAAGATCACCACCAGGATGCTTTTTGAAAATGAAAGTGAATAACTCATACTTTATATTCTTTATATTTCGTTTGCAAATTAAAATACTATTTTTGTACTGACCAAATTTTTTTTTGATTTTTTTATCGCACTTTACAAAATGATAACGGTGATTCATAAAAGTACACAAATTCAAACATTGATTATGAATACTTTAGCGACAAACTAAACATAAACTACTATGAAAACAACAATGCTAAGCCTGTTAACGATTTTGCTGTTTTGCAACATTCAGGCTCAACCTACATGGACCCAATTGCAGGAAACCCCTGATTGCCGCTACGAGGGAGTGGTGTTTACAGCAGAAAATATGGTTTATTACGGTCTTGGAATAAAATGCCTTGGACCGGAAACTACCGAGTTTTATGAATATGACCCGGCAACGGATAGTTGGTCGCCCATTGCCAATTTCCCGGGACAAACACGAAGACTGGCATCTGCATTTTCGATCAATGGAAAAGGATATGTATGTCTGGGCTTTTCCAATGGTGTTTCGTTGCAGGACCTTTGGGAGTATGATCCTTCTTCCGATAGTTGGTCGCAGAAAAGCAATTTCCCAGGTGGAGCCAGAGGTGCTGCAGTAGCCAGCGTGGTAAATGGAAAAGCTTATGTAGGAACCGGATTCGGACCGGGAGGGGCTTCGCTCTACCCAATGGATTTCTGGGAATACGATCCACAAACCGATACCTGGATAGAATTGGAGACCATGCCGGGGGTAGCACTCTACACCGCACAATCTTTTGCAGTCGGTGATTCGGTGTATGTGATCGGTGGGGTGGGCGGAAATCTGCTGTTACCCCTGAATGAAGTGTGGGCATATTCGGTTTCTGGCAATAGCTGGACACAAAAACCCGATTTCCCCGGCGGACAGGCACGCTTTTATCCAACAGCTTTCAGTATCGGAAATAGAGGTTATTTTGGTTATGGCATGCTGGGTCCATCTTCTTACCTTGGCGATTTTTGGACTTATGATCCATCCACAGGAAACTGGCAAACCATGATCTCCAGTGGCTGGGCCATGCTGTTCAATGGCGGTGGCGGTGGTGTGGCTACCACCACGGATGGGTATTGTGTGGGTGGCCGGACTTCTAACAACACAACTCCTGCAACCATGGCTATGTGGCAGTTCACACCCGATATGCAAACCGATGTTGATGAAAATATCCAAAGCCTAAAGGATGAGATGCTTATATACCCGAATCCTGCTTCAGGTAAGGTTACTCTTCAGGGCAGTCAACCTGGGTTTTATATTTTGACGAATAACCTTGGTCAGGTGATGGAGCGGATATTTGTCGAAGAAACAACTGTTATAGATTTGGACCGGTACGAACCCGGAACTTGTTTCATAAGATCGGAATCAGAACCAGCAGAAGTTTCCAAACTGATCATTTCGAAATAGTTATTACGAATTCTGTAAATTTGAAAAATCTCACAGGAAATCATGTTATGAACGGCATTCGCATTACCATCTTCCTGACTCTTTTTACGTTCGCTTCGGCCATACTTGCTGAAGAAGATTTCAGTTACTATTTTGAAAAGGGAGAGATGGCGGCGGATGAAACTGATTATGAAAATGCGATCCGCTATTTCCAGGAGGCCATTTTGCACTTCGATAGCCAAAAGGACAGCACCGGGCTGGGAGATTGTTTCCTGAATCTTGGACGCATATACGGCATCCTCGGGGAGTATCCCAAATCGGCCAAATATGCCGGAAAGGCTTCGGATATTTTCATGAAAACCGGCAACGACCGCAAACTCATCGATGCTTACCTGATCCAGGGAAATCTTGCCAATCTCGAAAATGATTACCGGGAGGCTCTCAGAATTTACAATACCTGCCTCGCAATCGCCGATTCATTGCAGATGAATGATACACGCATTTCGTTGCACAACAACATCGGTGTGTTGAATTATAATCTTGGTAACTATCCGGCTGCCATTAGTTCGTATACAATAGCACTGGAGATTGCCCGGAAAAACAATAGTCTGTATGGAACCAGCCTGTCGCTCGTAAATACCGGAATCAGCCTGAGAGAGTTAAATGATCATCAGAGAGCGATCGAAAATATCAAAGAAGGTATTGAGATCGCACACCAGATCAACGACCTTTATATCCTGTCGATCGGTTAT
Organism: Bacteroidales bacterium; assembly: GCA_020438135.1. Taxonomy (GTDB): domain Bacteria; phylum Bacteroidota; class Bacteroidia; order Bacteroidales; family JAADJA01; genus JAADJA01. Next base: position 2,839 of record JAGQVF010000174.1, read on the forward strand.
GAGCAACTGGCGCTGGTTTACACGGATATTAATGATTACGCCAATGCCTACAAAGCTTTGAATCAATACCTCGATTTCAACGATTCGCTAAATTCGCTGGAGATTAACAAAAAGATCCAGGAACAGGAAGTTAAATACCAGACCCAAAGCAAGGAACTGGAAATTTTGCGCCTGAAAGCCGAAAAACAGCAGAACGAGATTGCTAATCTGGAACAGGATAAAAAAATCGAATCGCTGAGCTACCTGCTTGGCGTAGCAGGTTTTGTGCTGGTGTTGATACTGATCACATCCATCCTTTTTTTCAGGCAATATAAAAATAAGCTGGCATTATCAGAAAAGTTAAAGCAGAGCAAGTCAGAACTGGAAAAGAAAAACCAAGATCTCGAAAATTCCCTGGAAACGAACAAAGAGCTGCAATCCGCATTGCGTCAGGATCTCGATACATACAAGCAGCTCGCATATCGCAAGCAGATCAATCCACATTTTATTTTTAATTCTTTAAACACCGTTCAAAACTATATTCTGAGCAACAATAAGATTGATTCCAATTATTTTCTGGGGGAATTGTCTACACTCATCCGGCGGGTTTTGGAAAACTCCGAAAAAGACCTGATCACGCTGGATGAGGAGCTGTTTGTTTGCAACACTTACATCAAACTCGAGCAAAAACGCTTTCAATATAAATTTAATTACAGCTTTGAAAAAAGCGACCACATCGATGGCTCCACGCTGATGATCCCGCCGATGTTGCTGCAGCCCTTTATCGAAAATGCCATCTGGCACGGCTTGCTGCACAAGGAAAATGATGCCAAATTGATTGTGGATTTGAACCGGTCGGAGGGGACGGATGTTGTTATTTCGATTATTGATAACGGAATAGGCAGATCGCAATCGTTAAAGAACCAAAATCATGTGAACGGAAAATCCGAATCAATGGGAATTCAGTTAACGGAAAAACGGATCAAAGTCAATAATTTCCTGCAAAAGAACCAGATTTCAATGCATATCAACGACCTGGTAGACAATGCCGGAGACCCTTGCGGAACGGAAGTGGTGATTGTGATACAACAAACCTGATCATGAGTGAAAAACTGAAAATAGTGATCATCGATGATGAGTTTAGTGCCATCAATGCCCTCAAAACCATAATTGAGGAATTTGTGCCGCAGTTCGAAATCATTGGCACAGCCAATTCTGCCAGGGAAGGGATGGAAATGCTGAATAACAGCCGGCCGGATGTAGTGTTCATCGATATACAGATGCCTCACATGACCGGTATTGAGTTGCTGCAAAGCCTTGACCGCGACATTGATTTTGAGATCATTTTTATGACGGCATACAACAATTACGCGCAGGAAGCATTTAAACTGAATGCTTTTTATTATCTGCTGAAACCGATCAATATTCCCGATTTTCTGCCTGTAGCGGAAAAGGTAACCGAAAAAAAACACGCTGCTAAAACTGAAAACCGCCGGACCAAACTCGAAGCTGCCTTTGGGAACAAACTGAGCATCCCTTCTTCCAGCGGTATTGAGTTTATTACGATTTCCGATATTGTTAGGGTTGAGGCCGCCGGAAGTTATGTGGAGGTGTTCCTGATCAGCAGGAAGTCGCTGGTGTTTTCCAAAAACCTGAAAAGCATGGAAACGCTGTTGTATAACCACTCGTTTTTCAGGGCCCATAAATCTCACCTGATCAACATCAATTATATTCAGCGTTTTGTTTCACACAAAGACGGCGGTACCATCACCATGAGCGATGGCTCTGAGATCGATCTTTCCCGTTCTCGCAAAGACGAATTTGTGTCGATGTATAAGTCGTAATAAGCTGACAAATACAAACCGGAGATTTGAAGCGAATAATTGGTATGACAAGGTATTTTTTATTATAGTGAGCTTACCGTGTTTTTTTGTTTCATTCAGAATTCCTTTTATATATTGAAATTCGTAATACTTCCAACCTCAACAATTTTTATTCTATCATCGTTTATGGCTTTGATATGTGCCAATGATTCGATGTAATGTTCAAAAGTTTCGTAATGAACCGGAATCACAATTTTGGGATTTAGCCTGGAGATCATTTTCTTTAACATTTTTGAATTTAATGTCAATGTCATAATCCAGCTTCCTTGCTTTGCTGCGCCCATATTCGGAATAACGAGATCAATTTCTTTGTTTTCAAGTGCCTTAATAACTTTGCTTTTATAAACAGTATCTCCCGTTACGTATATTCTTACCTTGTCTTCTCCTTTTGAAATTGTTAGCAAGTACCCGTTTACTTTTCCCGCAAATAAAGCACTTACCGGGTTAATACCATGAATAGCCGGAATTGCCTCAACGTTAATTTTGTAATCTTTTAAATGATGTTCTTTTATTTGATTCCAGTCTAAAACGATTGCGTTTAGTTTTCCACTTTTTTGTAAAATTTTGAAAGCGTTTTTATTACTGATGATCTTTGATGATTTTTCAATCTTTGAAAGCCCAATACTGTCAAGGTGGTCTTTGTGATTGTGAGTTATTAACCACAAATCAACATTTGCTAAGTCTTTTTCAGTATAAACAGGATGCTGAATTCTTTTTGATTTAAACCAAAAGAAATCCTGTACGGTTCCCTTTTCACATAAAACAGGGTCAACGGCGATTTTCAAATTCCCAATTGTCAGAATAAAAGTTGCTCCACCAACCCACTTAAAAGTTAATTCCATTGTAGAAACCTTTAACAATTTTTCGTCCTGGTTTGTAAGTATGCATCTAACTCAAAAATATAGCTTAAAGTTAATATAATATCCAAATTAATATTGAATATGATTTCTTCAGGGTCCTGGAGCTGTATATAAATGCTGAAAGAAAGAGCTATTCCAGCGAATTGATTTTCTTTATTGCAAATCCCGGTATCAGCCTGGAGAGGACATACAATTTTTTCACTCCACCGATCCTGATCACTGTTTTTCCTTTGGCAAGTTCTTTCAGCATTTCGTTTACTGCCTTGTCAACCGGGATGGCGATTTTAGGTGGCTTACCCTGATGCCAGGGCGTATCTACAGCCGGAAACATCACCTCTATGACTTCCGGAACTTTTCCAGCCAGTTGAAAACGGAGCACCTGCGTGAATGAATGAAGCGCCGCTTTGGTGGCATTGTAAAAGGGATAGATCGCACGGGGAATATAAACCAATCCGGTGGTGACATTGATGATGGCTGCATTTTTATTTGTTGAGATAAGCGGCTGTAACAATTTGATCAAACGGATAGGCGCCAGCACATTGGTTTTGAACTCTTGCTCCGATTTTTCGATGGCCTTCGGATCTTCCATAAAGTTGGTCCGGTTGACGATGGCGGCATTGTTGATCAGTACATTTAAATCGTTGTGGTTCGATTTGAGCCATTCAACAAAATCGCCGGTTTGTTTTTTGTCAGAGAGATCACAAGGGTAGGTGATCAGTCCCGGGATCTTTGATTTTGCCACGATCAGCTTTTGTTCTGATCGGCCGCAGATAATCACCTTGTTTTGATTTTCGGTCAGTCTTTTGGCGAGTTCCAGGCCGATGCCCGAGCTTCCGCCGGTGATGAGAACGTTATTTCCGGTAAGTTTCATTTCGCTTAAGTTTTAGAATTATTACGTTGCGAAATTACCCCGGCAGGAAGCCACAAACATTGACCTATGTTAAGAAATGGATTT
>JAGQVF010000175.1:0-521 GCA_020438135.1 Bacteroidales bacterium
TAATAGCCAAATCTCAGGATCGTTTTTTTATTTTATTCGGTTATATCCAAAGTATTTGAAATTTTCTATTTTTCACCACTTTTCAACACCAACACAATCGCATTACTATTTTTATACTTTTGCCCGAATATCAGGTAATTAATTGATCCTCATAATCAGTAGATTATTCAGGATTCATACAGTGATTCACAGTCCGGGCATTGAATGAAAATTGTTGCAGATGATAAAATCCCATTTTTGAAAGGTGTTTTGGAACCTTTTGCCGAAGTTGTTTATCTGCCCGGTGATCAGATCAATTCTCCGGTTGTTGTTGATGCCGATGCGCTCCTTACGCGTTCAATCACAACATGCAATGCCGGGCTATTAGCCGGATCAAAAATAAAACTGATTGCAACTGCCACCATTGGAGATGATCATATCGACAAGCAGTTTTGTGCAGAAAACAACATCCAATGGACCCATGCAAAAGGCTGCAATGCGGGTGCGGTTGAGCAGTATGTAACAGCCGCGTTACTTGAAAT
>JAGQVF010000175.1:595-16040 GCA_020438135.1 Bacteroidales bacterium
TTGGTTCGCGGGTTGCGCATATTGCCGGGGTTTTGGGAATGAAGGTATTGTTAAATGATCCGCCGAAGTCACGAATAGAAGGTGCTAAGGGATTTTGCAACTTGGAGGAAATTCAACAGAAAGCTGATTTTATTACCTTGCATGTTCCCCTTACATTTGAAGGAGAAGACAAGACCTTTCATTTGCTTGATGATGATTTTTTTGAAAGAATGGAAAAGCCTGTCCGGCTGATCAATTCTTCAAGAGGAGGCATACTGGAAACTGACGTGTTGAAGCGATCAATCAAAAGCGGCAAAATCAAAAGTCTGGCGATTGATGTGTGGGAAAACGAGCCGGAAATCGACAAAGCCTTACTTGAATTGGTTGATATCTCAACTCCCCACATCGCAGGCTATTCGTTGCAGGGCAAAGCCAATGCCACTGAGATGGTGGTGCGATCTCTGGCTGATTTTTTTAATCTTCCTTTAACAAGCTGGAATCCGGATATCCCCCTTTCAGAAGAGAAAATAAACATCAATTGCCAAAAAACTTCTGCCAGGGCAGTTTTAAAAAAAATATTTGACAGGGTTTATCCCATCCGTGATGATTCCGGTAAACTAAAACAGGAACCGGCACGATTCGAACAAATTCGCCGCGATTATCCACTTCGATTGGAAAATGAATCCTATACTGTTTCCTTTTCAGGTTGCAGCCCTGAAATGCAGGATGTAATTAAAAAACTGAGATTTAACATTACAAATTGAAATATAAAAATCAAACAATCAGATGGACAACAACATCGTAAACAAAGCAGCAGACAACATCAGGATTCTGGCTTTATCCATGGTTGAAAAAGCAGGATCGGGCCATCCCGGAGGAGCCATGGGAGGAGCTGATTTCATCAATATCTTATACAGCGAATTCCTCAATTTTGATCCGAACGATATGAACTGGCCCTTTCGCGACCGGTTTTTTCTCGACCCCGGACACATGTCACCCATGATCTATTCTATGCTATCCATGTTTGGAAAATATAGCACTGACGACCTGAAAAATTTCCGGCAGTGGCAAAGTGTTACCCCCGGTCATCCCGAGTTGGATGTGAACCGTGGAATTGAAAACACATCCGGTCCCCTGGGACAGGGGCACACAAATGCCGTGGGTGCAGCCATTGCTGAACGTTTTCTGGCTGCCCGTTTTGGTGACTGGATGTCGCATAAGATTTATGCTTTCATTTCCGATGGCGGGATACAGGAGGAAGTGTCGCAGGGAGCGGGCCGAATTGCAGGCTATCTCGGATTGAGCAACCTCATCATGTTTTATGATGCCAACAAAGTGCAGCTTTCAACCATGGTCGACCAGGTGACCATGGAAGATACGGCCAAAAAATATGAAGCCTGGGGTTGGCGTGTGATTACGATCAATGGCAATGATCCCGATGAAATCAGGGGAGCACTGCTCAAAGCCAACCAGGAAAATGAAAAGCCATTCCTCATCATTGGTGAAACAATAATGGGCAAAGGTGCATTAACTGAAAATGGAGAAAACTTCGAAGGGCAGGTCTCTACGCACGGCCAACCCCTTAGCAAAGCCGGAGGTTCAGTCGAGAAAACCATTCTGAATCTTGGTGGAGATCCGAATGACCCTTTTGCGGTTTTTCCGGAAGTTGAAAGGTATTATAAAGAAGTAATCGAAAGAAAGAAAAAAGTAATTGCCGCCCGAAAAAAGCAATATACTGAATGGCAGGTCAATTATCCTGAAAAAGCTGCCAAACTGAGAAGCGTAATTGCCCGGGAAACACCTGAACTGAACATTGATTCGATTGTATTGAAAGAAAACGGAGCTACCCGGGCTGCTTCAGGCACAGTGCTCGGATCTTTATCAGGGAATGTGGAAAATATGATCGTTATTTCTGCCGATCTCTCCAATAGCGATAAAACGGAAGGATTTCTGAAAAATACGAAACCCATTGCTCCGGGCGATTTCCAAGGCGCTTTTTTACATGCCGGTGTTTCGGAGCTTACTATGGCAGCTATAGCCAACGGTATGGCACTTCACAACGTCATTCCGGTTTGCGGAACTTTCTTTGCTTTTTCTGATTTTATGAAACCGGCCATTAGGCTGGCCGCCCTCATGGAATTACCTGTAATTTATGTTTGGACACACGATTCTTTCAGGGTGGGTGAGGACGGACCTACCCATCAACCCATCGAACAGGAAGCGCAGATCAGGTTGCTTGAAAAACTTAAAAACCACAAAAAAAGAAACAGCATGCTTGTATTGCGCCCGGCTGACGGGGCTGAAACACTCATCGCCTGGAAGATGGCACTTGACAATCATTTCACACCTACAGGATTGATCCTTTCAAGACAAAATATCAAAGATTTGCCCGCGGGTTCAATCGATGAGCGTTTACAAATGGCTAAAAACAGCGATAAGGGTGCTTATGTGGTTAAAAACACAATTGAAAAACCGGACGTGATCCTGGTTGCAAGCGGTTCAGAAGTTAGCACATTGATTGATGCTGCGAATTTACTTAAGGAACAGGATAAAATAAATGCACGAGTTGTTTCTGCAATATCTGAAGGGGTATTTTTGAAACAAGAGGATTCTTATCGCAAGGAGATTATTCCAGCCGATATTCCGGTGTTGGGATTAACAGCCGGACTTCCTGTGACAATGGAGGGATTGGTAGGTTGTAACGGTAAAGTTCTGGGTGTAGATCATTTTGGTTATTCTGCCCCTTACCAGGTGCTTGACGAAGAATTTGGATTTTCAGGTGAGCAGGTTCGGATTAAGATCCTTCAGTTTCTTGGAAAACATGATTAATGCTATATTTTATTGATACAATTTCATTGACATAAAATAATGTTACCTTTGCAGCAACATGGTGGTTAGACCAACCAGGAGAATTAAAAGTAAATTTACAAAATCAAAAAAAAACTGACCTTATGAAAAAAGTATTATCTCTTATTGTAGTTGCACTCTTGTTCGCAGGGGTGTCGCAGGCACAAAAATTTACAACAGAATCATTTGCAGCAAATCTGGGACTGGGATTCGGATGGTATGATTACGGTTATGGCGTTAGCTCGTTTCCTGCAATTTCGCTTAGTGCTGAAAAAGGAATGTGGGAATTAGAGGATATAGGCGTTGTGTCGATCGGAGGATCATTGGCCTACAAAACTGCTAAATACGACTATAGTTATACCTACAACAATGTTACAGATGAATGGAGTTGGACAGATTTTGCGGTAGCAGCAAGAAGTGCACTGCACCCGGACCTTATTGATAACGATAAAGTTGACCTGTATGCTGGTGCTGCACTCGGATTGCGTTTCCAGACATTCAAGTATACCGATGCAGTTTTGGTTGGAGTTTGGCCCAACTACAATTACGAAATTGAAGAGAGAAAAAACAACGATACCGACGTTCTGTTTGCAGTATTTGCCGGCGGTCGTTATTATTTCACCGATAACTTTGGAGTTTTCGCTGAACTTGGATATGGGCTCGGTTATCTTACGATCGGCATCAGCTACGGCATGTAACCATGTAGCATGCATGTTGTGAAAACGATCTGCTTTCTTGTAAAAACTTGAAAGAATTATATTTCACATAATGTTGCAGATTAAATAATTTATCTATCTTTGCACCGCATTTAAAAAAGGAACTTATACGCAAACGGCGAATATAGATAGGAAACAAGAGTTGAGGGGGCATAAGTCCCCTCTTTCTTTGGAAGTATGTTAGCAAAAGAAAAAATAGAAAAGTTAGTTGACGATCACCTGAACGGAACCGATAAATTCCTTGTGGAGGTGGTGGTTTCATCAACCAATGTGATTGATGTTTTTGTGGATGGAGATCAGGGTATTACGATTAGTGATTGCGTTAAAATCAGTCGTTTCATTGAAGAGAAGCTAAACAGAGATACAGAAGATTTTGAATTGCGGGTAAGTTCGCCGGGTTTAAGCAGGCCTTTCAAAATGTTACGGCAATATCGCAGGTATCTTGGAAAAGGAATCATTGTTGAGCTTGCAGATGGATCAAAGTTGCAGGGAGTGCTAAGCCAGGTTGATGAAAATGAGATTAAAATGGAATTGAAGCAGGGGAAGAAAAAGGAATTGAAAAAAGAAACTATTCCGTTTGATCAAATCGAAGCGGCTAAACCGCAAATTTCATTTAAATGAAAATTAAGTAGTTAAAAATAAAGATGGAACACATTAATCTTGTAGAAACTTTTTCGGAGTTTAAAGAATTCAAGAACATTGGCCGGGAAACCATGATGCGTATTCTCGAAGATGTTTTCAGACACATGTTGGCCAAACGGTTTGGAACCGCCGACAACTTTGATATCATCGTTAATATTGATAAGGGCGATCTTGAGATATGGAGGAATCGTGAAATTGTTGAAGATGGAGATGTTGAAGACGACAATTTGCAGATTCCATATTCAGAGGCTATTAAAATAGAACCCGATTTTGAAATTGGTGAAGAGGTTTCTGAAGAAATTAAAATGCTTGATTTCGGCAGGCGCGATATCCTGTCGATCCGGCAAAACCTGATTTCTAAAATTCAGGATTACGAAAAAGATAATGTGTATAAAAAATACAAGGAACGAATCGGGGAGATCATTACAGGTGAAGTCTACCAGGTTTGGAAAAAAGAGATACTTGTTCTGGATGATGAAGGAATTGAATTGGTTCTTCCGAAATCGGAACAGATCCCGACTGATTTTTACCGCAAGGGCGACACCATCAGGGCAGTGGTTTCCAAGGTTGAAATGCGAAACGGAACACCGGTGATCATCCTGAGCAGAACATCCCCGGTATTTCTTGAAAGGCTTTTCGAGTCGGAAGTACCCGAAGTGTACGACGGTTTGATCACCATCCGTAACATTGTAAGGGTGCCCGGTGAAAGAGCCAAGATTGCAGTTGAATCCTACGATGACAGGATCGATCCTGTAGGTGCCTGCGTCGGGATGAAAGGTTCCAGGATACATGGAATCGTGAGAGAATTGAAAAATGAGAACATCGATGTAATCAATTTTACATCCAATGCTACCCTCTATATTCAGCGGGCTTTAAGTCCGGCTAAAATTTCATCTATCAAGATCATCGAAGATGAAAAAAAGGCAGAGGTTTACCTCAAACCCGATCAGGTATCACTTGCCATTGGTAAAGGAGGATTTAATATCAAACTGGCCGGAAAGCTCACCGGATATGATATCGATGTATTCAGGGAGGCGGATGTTGATAGCGAAGATGTCGATTTACAGGAGTTCTCTGATGAAATCGATCAGTGGATCATTGAGGAGTTTAAAGCCATTGGTTGCGATACAGCCAAAAGCGTTCTCGATATCGACATCAATGATTTGATCAAACGAACCGATCTTGAAGAAGAAACCATCCGTGAGGTTATCAGGATATTGCAGGAGGAATTTGAATAATTATAGTATTTTAGCGCATTTTATTTATAAATACCACAATTCGATAGGTTTATATATGGCAGAATCAATAAAACCGATCAGGTTAAGCAAGGCAGCGAAAGAATTCAACGTTGGAATTTCAACCATCGTAGAATTCCTTTCGAAGAAGGGAACCGAAATATCGGCCAGCCCCAATACCAAGCTTTCGCCTGAAATGTATAAATTGCTTGAACAGGAATTCCAGTCTCAGAAATCGGTAAAGGAAGAAGCCAAAAAGATTGGACTTGATTATTCTGACCATCAAACCATTTCGATCGAAGACAAAATTGCCCTGGAAACTGACGAGGAGCAGGAAGACGAGTTTGAGGAGGTCTTTATTAAAGACATTTCCCTGAAAAAAACTGAAAAAGAGAAGGAAGCCAAACCTGAAATCACTGAAGAAAAACCAGTAGCTAAGGAAAAAGAACCTGCCCCCGAAAAAGAGGAAAAGGAAGTCAAAAAAGAAGAACCTGTTGCCGAAAAGCAGGAAAAAGAAGAGGAACCTGTTGAAGAAGCTAAAGAGGAGAAACCGGTAGAAGAACCTGTTCCGGAGGAAGTTCATGTGGAAGAGGTTGAAGCCAAAGAAGAGACTGAAGAAGAATCTAAAGCTCCGGTGGAGGAGAAAGCTGCTGAGCAGCCAGAAGAAGATCCACAGGTTGACGAGGAGGGTAAATTGAAAGTGTTGGGCAAGATTGACCTGTCGACACTGAACGATAAAACCAGACCTCCACGGAAGTCAGCGGCAGAAAAGAAAAAGGAACGGGAACTTAAGAAAAAGCAAAGGGAAGAAGCAAAACAGAGAAAAGATAAACCGGTTGAAAAAGAGCCGGTTAAAAAGGAGGAAAAACCGGTTGAAGCTAAAAAGCCTGAACCAAAGGTGGAAGAAAAACCTGTTGAAGAACCCCGGAAAAAAGAAGAAAAACCTGTGGAATCGGTTTATAAAACTGAAGTACAGCGTTTGACAGGACCAAAAATTCTGGACAAAATTGAATTGCCTCAGGAAAAGAAAAAACAGGAGAAAAAACCTGTTGCTTCTTCAAAAGATCAGGATCTGACAAACCGTAAGAAGAAAAAGAGAAAAAGAATACAGAAAGGTCCGAACAAACAGGATGATCAGGGAGGTAAATTTGACGGCCAAAAAGATCGGAAAGGAGGCGGAGGTTCCCGCGATAAGAGAGGCCGTCGTGATCGTGAGCGTCCAGAAATTTCAGAAGAAGATGTACAACAACAAATTAAGGAAACACTTGCCAAACTGACGGGTGGTGGTAAATCCAAGGCTGTTAAACATCGTCGGGAGAAACGGCAAACCATGAGTCAACAACGGCAGAAAGAGCTTGAAAAACAAGCGGAAGAGAAAAACGTTATCAAGGTTACCGAATTTGTTACTGCCAATGAACTGGCCAACATGATGAGTGTGCCGGTAAACCAAATTATCGCTACTTGTATGTCGCTTGGACTGTTTGTTTCGATCAACCAACGTTTGGATGCAGAAACACTTTCACTGGTTGCCGAAGAATTTGGTTATGAAGTTGAATTTGTAAGTGTTGAAGTAGCTGAAGCCATTCACGAAACCGAACAGGAAGACGATGATCCTGAAAGTGTTTTACCCAGATCACCCATTGTGACTGTAATGGGCCATGTGGACCATGGTAAAACAAAATTGCTTGATTATATCCGTAAGTCGAATGTTGTAGCTGGTGAGGCCGGCGGAATTACCCAGCATATCGGGGCATACGAAGTTGAATTGGATGGTGGTAAAAAAATTACATTCCTTGATACACCTGGTCACGAAGCTTTTACGGCTATGCGTGCACGTGGGGCCAAGATTACAGATGTGGCAATCATTGTGGTCGCTGCCGACGACAATGTAATGCCCCAAACTAAAGAGGCGATAAACCACGCCCAGGCTGCAGGGGTGCCGATCGTTTTTGCCATTAATAAAATTGATAAACCACAGGCAAATCCCGAAAAGATCAAAGAAGAACTTTCGAAAATGAATATTCTGGTTGAAGACTGGGGTGGAAAGTTCCAAAGTCAGGAAATATCAGCCAAGCAGGGGATCAATGTCGATGAATTGTTGGATAAGGTTCTATTGGAAGCAGAATTGCTCGATTTAAAAGCCAATCCGAATAAACCCGCTCACGGAACAATTATTGAAAGCTCGCTAGACAAAGGACGGGGATATGTCGCCAAGATGCTTGTTCAGGATGGTTCATTGAAAACCGGTGATATGGTAATTGCCGGCTCAACCTTTGGAAAAGTTAAGGCGATGTATAATGAAAGAAACCTGCGCATTAATGATGCCGGTCCTTCGACACCCGTGCTGTTGCTTGGCCTCAATGGTGCCCCCCAGGCGGGAGATAGCTTTAATGTGATGCGTGACGAGCGCGAAGCCAAAGCCATTGCAACCAAGCGCCTCCAATTACAGCGTGAACAAGGAATCCGTACACAAAAACATATTACCCTCGACGAAATCGGAAGACGAATTGCTATCGGAGATTTCAAGGAGCTGAATATTATTGTGAAAGGTGACGTAGACGGATCGGTAGAAGCTTTGTCTGATTCTTTGCTGAAACTTTCGAATGAGCAGATCCAGGTTAATATCATTCACAAATCAGTGGGTCAGGTTACCGAAACAGATGTTATGCTAGCATCGGCCTCGGATGCAGTTATTGTTGCATTCCAGGTAAGACCTTCGTTGAGTGCTCGCAAACTCGCTGAACAGGAACAAATCGACATCAGGTTGTATTCGATCATTTACCAGGCCATCGAAGAGATCAAAGCGGCGATGGAAGGTATGCTTTCACCCGATATCGAAGAAAAAATCGTTTGTAATGTAGAAGTCCGCCATGTTTTCAAAATCTCGAAAGTCGGAACGGTTGCCGGATGTTATGTACTGGATGGAACCATCACAAGAAAAACCAGGGTGCGCGTTATCAGAGATGGAATTGTAATCTATACCGGGCTTCTCGGTTCACTCAAGCGATTTAAAGACGATGCAAAAGAGGTGAAATCAGGCTACGAATGTGGTTTGAATATCGAAAACTTCAACGACATTAAAGTGGGCGACATCATCGAAGGGTATGAAGAAGTGGAGGTTAAGAGAACCTTGTCCTAAGCCATTTGCTGCTTTTTTCTTTTTTTTCTGATATAGATCCAATTTATTACAATGAAAAGTAAGGTTGCAAATCCAATGATCCGCAATAACCATGTGCGGTAAAGATCGATTTGCGGTGCAGCCATTTTTGATGGTGCGATTCCATTGTATCTGCAAACGGGATTAAGATAAAAAGTGATCCGGTTTGTAAATTCAATCTCAGCTCTTATATACGGATCATTTTTTTCAATTTTGTAAAAAGCAGAATACCCGGTTCCCGAAATCTTTAATGTATCGCTGTTTTGGCCGATAAATCTAACCTGCCTAATCAACGAATCGGTTTGCAATAAAAAAGTGTCGTTCACTACAGAAGCCGATAGAAGGGTGGGCAAAATTTTGGTGCGTTCGATCTTTTCTTCCATGGTTTCACCGATCGGTCTCCATATTTTAACACCTATTGAATTCCCATCGCCCAGTGCCTTCTTAATCGATTCCCCGGTCAAATCAGCGGTATTTAACAATGTGCAGTGGTGGCCTATTTCGTTGGGATTGGTTATGTCATGCGCATCATCATTTGACAGGATGGTTACGTAATTTCCGGCCGAGAGGGCAGCATCCCAATGAACCGGAGAAGTCCGGTAATTGTTGAGCACTTCGATGCCATCGTAATGAGACAGCAATCGCATATCTTCTACCAGGTAACCATTTCGCAACCTGGGATGAGCCAGGAAGGTGAGTTCGCTGGTTTGCCTGAGTTTGTTCAGAATATTTTGTTTGTTGTGTATGGTTTGAAAAAACGGATAGTCTTTCCAGATAACCTCTTTGGCTCCTATCAAAACCTGGTGTGTTTTCGGGATGCTGTATCCATGCTCATACACCGGCACATATGATGGATCGTTCTCCTTAAACCTGTTGATACGTTGATAATCAGAAGTCGCAATTATATCATATCCCAGGTTTTTATAGATCGTATAAATGTCTTCATTGCTGTTTCCTCTGCCGGATGTGATTCCGGCCCAGGCACGCGATTGCACCTGGAAATTACCCTTGTGCCAGCTTTGCGGATCAAGGTTTTCATAAGGGTTGTAAATTTTTGATCCGGAAAACGGAGTTCCTCCCGGGAATGTATATACCGGACAGGTGATGTATTTGAGGGTGAAAATCAACAACAGAAAGGCAATCAAGGTCCCAGGAACCAAAAAAATGTATTTGAATATTTTTGAAATTAGTGAAATCAATGGATCGTGTTTACAATTGAAAAATAATTTAGATTTGATTAAGCCTCTCTCAAAATTTCTCTCATTTTACGGATTTGATCAGGGGTTCCCAGAACAAATAGTTTCGAGCCGGGAATCACCTTTGTATCAGGTGTCGGATTAAGAATATACCGGCCATCAGGAGTTTTATATCCGATTATGTTAGCCCCTGTGATCCTTCTGATACCGATTTCATAAATAGATTTGGATTTTTGATTTTCCGGTAAACCATCACAAACAATCTCTTCGAGTGTTGTAGGATCTTCCCCGTGAACAGAGACGTGGTCCATGAATTCAAGTATATCGGGCCGGGCGACAAGACTTGCCATATGGGCACCTCCAACCCGTTCGGGCATCACCACGTTATCAACGCCCGCCATTCTGAGTTTTTGCTCCGAACTTTCGCTGGAGGCCCGACTGATGATCACAAGGTTGGGATTAAGTGCGCGGGCAGCCAACACAACATAAAGGTTATCGGCATCAATGGGAAGTGTTGTAATAACAGCCCTGGCAGAAGCGATCTTTGCATTTTTCAGAATCTCGTCCTGCGTGGCATCACCCTCAATAAACCCATCCGTTTTCAGTAATTTTTCTCCAACTACAGTTTTATTCTGATCGATGATGACAAATTGATGGCCGAAAACCCTTAGCTCTTTTGCCACTTGTTGTCCGTTTCGTCCATAACCGCAGATGATAACGTGATTTTGCATTTTTTTGAGTGTATTTGTTCTGTATCCTCTTATGATAAACCTGAGTTGTCCTTCGAAAAAATGTGTTGATATGGTGGTGAGGGCATAAGCATAGGTCGTAAAACTTGAAATAATCAGAAATATCGTAAAAATTTTACCTCCCTGGCTGAGTTGATGAATTTCACCAAACCCCACCGTTGAAACAGTAATAACCGTCATGTATAAGGCATTGATGAACGAATCTTTTTCGATGATCATGTATCCTGAAACACCCAGGATGATGATCGAAGCAAGCATCACAATGCCAATGGTTACTGAAGTCCGCCCGGAAAGTCTTTCCATATAATCAGCTTTACCCAACAAAGATACATATTTCCAAATCTGCAAAAGGACATAATTTATTCATGTTTTTGTGTGAGTATGGCATGACCGATACTACAGTGCAAACACTTTTTTGAGTCGCAGTATTCGCTTTTGAGTTGGAGTAAAGCTTGTGTTGAAAATGAGGTCCTGCAACTCAGGCCAAGACTTTCCCATTTTCTGGTCACATGGTTCCTTTCGCCTGGTATTTGATCCAGAAATTTCAGTGAGCGGTCAATTAGGGGCTGTATACCTTTGGTTCTTCCGTATAAAAATAAAAAAGGTATTATGGTATTGATGAGTAGCAATTGCCGGGCAGCTTTCCCAAGCAACTTTTCCCGTTTTGCAGATGTTTTTCCGAAAGTGTAATGCGTATTCCAATACGATGAGGCTTGAACCTCAAATTTGTGCAGCAGAGAATCTACTGAACCGGTCTCCAGGATTTCAGAAAACAAATGCGAAGATTTACAGATCAGTCCTGAAAGCTGAGATAAACGGATGGTTGGGAAATTGGAGGGGCGCATCCTCAGAAATCGCCAGAGATGCGGATCTATTGGCTCTAAACCGTATTTCCCGGCAAGAAAGCTATACTCTTTTTTCATCTCCCTGAAATAGCCATCACGATGCCCTCCTTTTAATAGTCCTGCTTGTCCGAACAACAGCGCTTCTACCTGTTTCCGGTCATGTTTGTGTTTAGCCAGAATTTTTAACGGGACCGACCGGGCCAGTAACTCAAAAGGAATGGCATTAACTTTAAAACCAAAATTACGTGCGAGCGTTTGGTAAAAGGTTTCTGCCCAATCGCCCAGGTTATGTTCAAGCAGTTCTCCAATTCTAATAGATTTGTTTTCGAGTCGTTCGATTAAAACGCGATCCAGCCAATTGTTGACCGTAAATCGGTTTACTCCGGAAATCATTTGCTCACAAGGAATCCAGCGAAGGTTGTTCATCAGGTCCTCGTATGTCGAAAGCAGATTTTCGTCAAATTTGCCTGCGAGTTCCAGCGTTGGAACGATAGCCCCGTTTTTTAATCTTACAGATTTATCTTCCTTGTAAACAATATGTAAGATCACATTTTCATAAGCACTGTCTTTTTGATGATTGTGTTTATACCAATCAGATGCCTGAATGTGGATCTCTACATTGCCTACCCATAGTGTTTCATCGATACGCAGGTGTGCATTCAGAAAATCAGGGCCTGCATGGGTGTTATGATTTCCTGTGTTGATCACCTGGCATTGTTCTCCCGCTGAGAGGATCAAAGGCTGTTTTATCAATTTGTATTTCCAGAGGTAATGCAGGAATTCTTCGGTCATGATCAATTGTTTGGCTAAAGATAAGCTATTTCATGAAATATCGGACCAATATTTTTGAATATTCATAGGTTCAGATCATCTTTCCATCAATTCATAAGCGCAAATTGAAAGGTATCTTTTTTTAAAATTGTAGCTATGTATATCTTTGTTTCTGATTTTGTTGATTATGTTTTTAAATGCCTTTAAATATTTGATTTTCTGTGCCCTTTTTGTAAGTTTTACAAAACCGGCGGCTGCGCAGATTAAAAAAGATCCTGTAATCGACAGCCTTGAAAAAGTGTTGCAAACCAGGCCATCCGACTCATCGTGGATCAATACAATGATCAGGCTGGCCAACCGAAATACAGAAAATAATAACTTCAGACAAACAGAGACTTTGCTTTCCGAAATTGATGCATATTGCCTGGCTAACAACATCCAGCCTCCTTATCGTTTTTACTGGTCACGAGCTGATCTTCATTTTAAACGAAGAGAGATCCGTGATGCACTTCAGCAAATGATCCTGTCTATCGAAAAAATGGGAGATAATCCACCTCAAGTTGATTATGCGAAGGCTCAAAATTTTTTGGCCCTGTTGCTGCTCTACGACGGTCAGTTTGCCAAATCGATCGACACCTACGAAAACAATAAACAATATATTCAGGATAATGATATTGGAACATTGCTTACCGATGTGTATAGTGGATTGAGTGCTGTATACAGAAATACAGGCGATGTCGAAATGCAAAGAAAGTACCTGGAAATGATGGCTGAATCAGCAACCTTAAATAATCAAAAAAAACAGGCTGCGAATGCATGGCTACGTTTGGGTGACCTTGGCATGGAAAAAGACAGCAACTTTATTTATGCAATCGAAAACTACCAAAAGAGCCTTGATCTGTATAAAAAATTGCAGGATAGCGGCAGCATTTCATTTGTTATTTTGCGCATCGGCTGGAATCATTATCTTGACGACAATCTCGATTCGGCACTGTTTCATTTTTTTAACTCCCTTGAATACAGCCTTCCGATCAACAGGCTCACCAGCATTACCAATGCTTATGGAAATATCGGTACTATATACAGAGATTTGGGTGAATACGACAAAGCGATCAAGTATTACAAGGAAAGTATCGACTACTCACTGATTGCCGAAGACTGGTATAACCTCTCATGGTTGTATAAGGACATGAGCATGATGTATGAAACGCGGAATGATTACAGAGAAGCTTATCTGAATCTGCTAAAACATAAACAATTCAGCGACTCGCTCGATATGCAACGATACCGGCGCGGACTAAGTGAAGCCCGAACCCGTTATGAAGCCGAAAAAGCCAAAAGTGAGCTCGAATTTCTTACCTTAAAACTTCAGCAGCATAAATACCTAACCTATGGATTTGCAGGATTGATCTTTCTCACGGTCGTTATCGGATATCTGCTCTTCAGGCAATTCAGAAGCAACTCGAAACGCAAACTCAGTGAGATGAACCATAAGGTTTCTGAGGTTACTCAGCGAAATCTGAGGCAGCAAATGAATCCGCATTTTATATTCAATACGCTCAATTCGATCCAATATTATATGTATCAGCATGATAAAATCTCTACCAATAATTATCTTACCAAGTTTTCATTGCTGATGCGAAAAACCCTAGAGAACAGCCAGCATACATCCATTCCGATCAAAGATGAACTGGATGCGCTGGAACTCTATCTCGAACTGGAGTCGTTAAGATTTAAAGAAAAATTTGAGTACAGCATCGAAGTACACGACGACATCGATACCATGCTGATGAAAATTCCAACCATGTTGATACAGCCTTATGTTGAAAATGCAATTTCTCATGGCATCATCCATAAAAAGGATAAGGGCAAAGTGAAAATAACCCTGGAGCCGGAAGGCAATATGATCATATGCACGATAGAAGATAACGGCATTGGCAGGGAAGCATCCATGAAGCAAAAAAAGAATGGAAACAACAATCACAATTCGCTGGGAACCAAAATAACCGAATCACGGTTAACCCTTGTCAATTCGCTTTACGGTCGAAACATGAAAATCGATTACAGCGATTTGAAGGATGAACAGGGTTTGCCGGCCGGAACCCGCGTAATTATTCATATACCCATCATAACATGAGCAAAACATTAAAAACCATAATCGTTGATGATGAACCGGATGCGGTAAATTTTATCTCGTCCCTGGTAACGGAATATTGTCCGAAACTTGAAATTTCCGGAACTGCCATGTCTGTGAAAGAAGGCAAAAAGCTGATCATCGAAAAGTCGCCCGATTTGGTTTTTCTCGATGTGGAAATGCCTCATGGCAGTGGATTCGATTTGCTGGCGTTGTTTCCCGATAAATCTTTTGATGTGATCTTTATAACGGCATTTAATCATTATGCGATCCGGGCGATCAAGTTCAGTGCGGTAGATTATATTTTGAAGCCGATCAATATCAACGAATTCATCAAGGCTGTCGATAAAGTTTTTGATAAACGCGAAGCAGGTGAAAGCAGTTCGTCCGGATTTGGTGCATTGCTCGAAAACGTAAAATCATCCTTGCCTTCCAAACTTGCCATACCCACTTCGGATGGGATGGAATACCTGAACACAAAGGAGATCATTCGCATTGAAGCCGACCGGAGTTATACCTGGTTTTTTCTTCAGGATGGAAGAAAACTTCTTGTATCGCGTAATTTGAAAGAATACCAGGAACTGCTTTCGGACCGCAATTTTTTCAGAACGCATAATTCTCATCTGATCAACCTTGAACAGGTAAAAAAATATATCCGTCACGAAGGTGGAGCCATCGAACTGATCGATGGTTCGCAGGTGCCTATTTCAAGGGGAAAGCGTGAGTTGTTTTTACTTCAGATGTCGAAACTTTCAGGTCACTAATCCGCCTGCCTGACCAATACTTTTTGAAGGTCATCGCCTGTGGGAGTCTGGAATACGCGCAACCCGAATTCGGGAATAACAGCCAACACATGGTCAAAAATATCGCTCTGAATATCTTCGTACTGCGCCCATGCCTGTATTTTACTGAATACATAAATTTCAATAGGTATTCCTTTATCAGATGGCTGCAGTTGGCGCACCAGGAAGGTTAATTCATCGCTGATCTTCGGATGATTGTGCAGGTAGCCGTTAAGATAAGCCCTGAAAACCCCGAGATTGGTTTGTCTTCTGCCATTCACCAACACCGAGTTATCTATTTTATTATCATCGTTGTACTTTTTCAGTTCAATTTCTTTTGAATCAACATATGACTTCAGTACATGGATTTTCCTGAATTTTTCCAACATCTC
>JAGQVF010000176.1 GCA_020438135.1 Bacteroidales bacterium
CCGAATTTCTGAGCGGCAACCGTACCGGCACCCAGTTTCATTTCACCGTGAGTGAGCGTTGGGCCATCTTCCACAACCAAAACTTTTTTGCCTTTGATCAGCGAAGGATCGTCCACTTTGATCGGGCTGGCTCCATCTACAACAATGGCTTGTGGAGCCACTTTGCTGATGCTTTCACGAACCGTTTGAATACCTTCCGGTGATGCGCTGTCCATCTTGTTGATGATAGCTACATCAGCCAAACGAAGGGTAACCTCACCGGGATAATAGCTGAGCTCGTGACCGGGTCTGTGTGGATCCACAACGGTCATGTTGAGATCGGGTTTGTAGAACGGGAAATCGTTGTTTCCGCCGTCCCACAATACCACGTCGCAACCGTCGGGGTCTTGTTCAGCAGCGCGGAGGATTGCTTCATAATCCACCCCTGCATAAATTACATTTCCACGAACCACATGCGGTTCGTATTCTTCCATCTCTTCGATGGTACATTTGTGTTTGTGGAGGTCTTCTACCGTTGCAAAACGCTGAACTTTCTGGGCAACCAGGTCGCCATATGGCATCGGGTGACGAACGGCCACTACTTTTAAACCTTTAGCCATCAGGTATTCGATCACCTTACGGGAGGTTTGGCTTTTGCCACAACCTGTACGTACAGCGCCAACTGCGATAACCGGTTTGGTGCTTTTCACCATGGTGTCGTTCGGGCCGAGCAAAATAAAATTCGCACCGGCTGCATTCACGATAGCACTTACGGCCATCACACGGTTATAGGGCACATCGCTGTAAGAAAAGACACAATCATCTGCCTTTAATTCTTTAATAAGCTTTGGTAGATCTTCCTCTGCATAGATCGGGATACCGTCCGGGTACAGTTCACCCGCCAGTTCGGCCGGGTATTTCCTTCCGTCGATATCAGGAATTTGGGCAGCTGTAAAAGCCACTACATTGTATTGAGAATTTCCACGGTAATACGTATTGAAATTGTGGAAATCCCTTCCTGCAGCACCGATAATAATTACATTTTTCTTCATAATTATTACCATTTAAAATTGTTAAACAAAAATTTCTTTTGCCATAACTGCAAAATTTTCGCGACAAAGTTATGTGTTTAAATTTTTTAGCCAAGAAATAGTGAATTATTTATTTTTGCATTCGGACCATGTTCACAAAAATATTGAGGAACATATTGCTATTGCTGCTCCCTCTGGGTTTGATGCTTAACTCACTCAACCAGGCGTTGATCTATTACAATTTCCTGATACAACGCGACTACATTGTTAAAAATCTCTGTGTTGAACGCAATAAGGAGGTGAACACCTGCCAGGGTTGCTGCCAGTTGGAGAAAAAACTTAATGAAGCCAAGCCTGATAATAAAACCGACCTACCCTTTCCGGATACAAAAGTGAAAGAGATCACGGTTTTTCTTTTCGATCTGAAAAAAAGTAATACTTCAAATCCGGAAGCAGGATTAAAAACCGATATCCGGTATCTCTCTGATTATCATTTTTTGTTTTATCCTTCGATTTTTCATCCTCCTCAAAATATCGCTTAATCACCTCCCGACTATTTAAATGCTCAAACAATCTGTTGCCGAACAACCTTGAATTCAGTTCGCAATGAATTGTGATTGTTATGGAATGATTACGAAGATAATAATCGGTAATTCATGAATAAGGGATAAACCTTGTTCATCGATACCTGATTGAAACATTGATTTAAGCAAACAAAAAACTACATGAAAATTAAAATACCACTTTTGGCAGGTATTATAATCCTGCCATTCATAACACTTTTCGGACAACAGGACACCACTGTATATATTGAGGAGATACTTGTTCAGGCCGAAAAATCAGACAAAATATTACAAACCAATATTTCTGCCTCAGAAATTGAATTAAACAATCCGAGAGATGCTGGGGAGATCTTTAAAGACCAGGCCGGTTTCGGGATCGTAAAACGGGGCAATTATGCACAGGAACCGGTTCTCCGTGGTTTTAAGTACGAGCAACTGAATGTGCTGATCGATGGCGGAACAAAGTCTACAGCAGCCTGCCCCAACCGGATGGATCCGGCCATTTCACAGATTAGTCCGGATGAGATTGAAAAGGTGGAAGTGATCCGCGGACCCTACAGCGTTCGCTATGGGGCAACGATGGGTGGCATCCTCAATGTGATCTCACGAAAACCTGTGCATATGGATGAACTGAAAATCAGGGGTTCGCTGGAAGGCGGTTTTGAGTCAAACGGCTCCAATCTTTATTCCAATTTACATGTGCTGGCCATCGACAAAAAATATGATGCTGCTTTTAATGCCAGTTGGAAAGACTTTGGAAATTATGAAAGTGGATCCGGCGAAGAGATCGCATCTGCATTCAAAAGATTGGGATACTCCCTGAAGCTGGGCTACAATCCCAAACAAAATCAACGGATTCAGCTTTCGTGGCGACAGGGTTTTGGTCGTGACATTTTACATGCGGGATTGCCTATGGATGCAGATGAGGATAACAGCAGCATGGTTTCACTCGATTATTCCGTTACCAATCTTTCTGCTTCTCTGTTGAGTTTCAAAACGAAGGTGTATGGATCTTTTGTCGATCATGAAATGAGCAATAAAAGGAGGCCCAATACAGCCATTGTGGATGCAGTTTCAATTACCGATGCAACGGTGATCGGGGGACGGGCCGAACTTTCGTTGAAAGGAGGAACAAATGATATTTTGTATATCGGTATTGATGCGAATAGCACACAAAAAGACGGCACCCGACACCGGATCGTCTATAAAAATGTATGCACCACCCCTCCCACAGTTTTTGATCCCCCGAAAGAATTCGACGACCTCGTATTTCAGGATTCAAAGGTGGACGACTTTGGTGTGTTTGCCGAAAACAGGTTGCAGATCCATGAAAACCTGATGTGGATGACCGGGATAAGGCTGGATGTGGTTACGGCTTCCATCCGGAATCCGGCAGCAGATTTCATCGAATTGTACGGTGGAACCATCGAAGATAATACCGACATCAACCCGGGAGCTACCACCGCCCTAACCTGGAAGAAGGGCGATGGGCCGGAACTGCAGTGGGCTGTAGGGAGAGGCGTTCGCTCGGCGGAGATCACCGAAAGGTATATCAATCATTTTACCGTAGGAATGGATGCGCATGAGTATGTTGGAAATCCAAACCTGAAACCGGAGGTGAACTATCAGACCGATTTGCGAATTGAACAGGATTTTAAGGGAACTACTGCATACGCCAATGTTTTTTATTCGTTTATCGAAAACTATATTTCAGCATTTGTTGATTCAACCCTTCCCAGGAAATATATGCCCTGTATGGAACCCAAGTTTGCCAAACGATTCATCAATGTGGACGAATCTTTCATGACAGGTTTTGAAGTGGGAGTGCAGGTAACCTTTGTTAAAAAGATACTGGTGGACGTAAATGCCGGATACACCTATGCCCAAAATGTTACGATGGATGAGCCGCTTCCTGAAGTACCACCGCTGATGGTGAATGCAACCATTTATTATAAAACGGAAAAATTACAAACCGGAATCAAAGGCAGGATAGCTACAGAACAAAACAGGGTGGCAACAAGTTTCTCAGAAACTGCAACACCCGGATTTTCAGTGTTTGATTTTTTGTTTTCATTTCAACCCATAAAACTGCTCGAAATAAAATTTTCAGTAACAAACATCCTCAATCAAAACTATGCTGAGCACCTCAGCAGGCCTTATAAAAATATGGACTCGCCAAGTTTGTATTATGAACCGGGCCGAAGTTTTAATGTGGGTGCCAAACTGATGTTTTAGCATTTCGATTTCGCTTTGTTAGACCCGGATCGGATTCGATCCGGGTTTTTATTTGGGAACAAACCGCCGGATGTTCTTATATTTGCCAGAGCAGTGGATCAATCAAATCGTATGGAAAAAACATCCCGGCAATTATCCTTTGATCAAAAACAGCAACTTCTTGGTCAACTGATGGGTTTTGTAAGTGAACACAAACGAAACCTGTTTGCTGAAAAAATTCAATTCCGGACAAAATATCTAACGGTTGTTCTGGAAGACATTTACCAACCCCATAATGCCAGTGCAGTGCTCAGAACCTGCGATTGTTTTGGTGTTCAGGAAGTGCATATCATCGAAAATCAGAACACCTACGAGGTGAATCCCGATGTTGCTTTGGGTTCATCGAAATGGCTTGACCTGATAAAATACAACGATGGCGCGGAAAACACGAAAACTGCCTACGAAACGCTGAAACAACAAGGCTACCGGATCGTTGCTACAACTCCACATAAAAATGATGTAATGCTGGATGATTTGCCTCTGGATCAGAAAACAGCCCTTGTTTTCGGAACAGAAATGCGGGGCTTGACCGATTGGGCCATCGAAAATGCAGATGCCTGGGTTAAAATTCCGATGTATGGATTCACAGAAAGTTTTAATATTTCTGTTTCCGCCGCGATCATTCTGCACCATCTTAGCGAAAAGATCCGCAGATCAAACTATAGATGGAATTTGAACGAAAATGAAAAAATTGAGATTTTAACCTCCTGGGCAAAGAATACAATAAAAAGTGCTGATCTACTTGAAGATGAATTCCTGAAAAATATTTAACTTTACCGGAATTTCAAATATTAATTTAAAAAATACAGATATGGGAAAAGGTGATAAAAAAACGAAACGTGGTAAAATCATTGCCGGGAGTTATGGTGTAAGACGCCCAAAGAAGAAACACGTAACAGATTTTAAACCGGAAGATAAAAAAGGGCCCAAATCAACTAAAAAAACTACCAAAAAAGAAAAAGAAGAAAAACCCAAAGCTGCCGAAAAGAAACAACCTGAATCAAAGGAAAAAGCAGAAGTAAAAGCTGCATCAGAAAAAGCGGAGCCCAAAGTTGAAAAAAAGAAAGAAGAGAAACAAAAAACTGATAAAGCACTGAAAGAGGAACTTGTTGAAGAACCGAAATCCAAAGAGATTAAAGAAGAAAAACAAGAGAAGAAGCCAAAGGAAGAAGAGAAAGCTGAAGCAGTTAAAAAAGAAGATTCAAATAAATAATATTCAGGTTGTTAAATTGGTGATCAATTTAACTAATAGCGGGGCACTAAAGGTTCTCCGCTATTTTTTTAAACGCTTTTCCGCGCTCCTCAAAATTGTGGAACCAATCATAGCTGGATGCTGCCGGCGATAACAGACAAATTTTTCCCGGTTCAGTTTGTTGAGATATAATCTCAGAAAGCGAACTGAAATCGCTGATCATAAATGCCTTTTGATTGTCGGACAGGTTTTTTCTTACACCATCGTAGATCCTTTTACCTGCATCTCCCATGCATATAAAATTACGAATGGCGGTTTTTGGTAAAAATTCAATCAGTAAATTGTAATTGATTCCCCGGTCCTTTCCCCCCAAAATAATTGTATCGGTATCGGGAAGCGTATGAATGGCTTCGATGGTAGCCTCGGGCACAGTGGCAATGGAATCGTTATAAAACCGAATACCTTTGAATATCCCGACAAATTCAAGACGATGCTCCAATCCCTTGAATTCGTTCACTCCGGATGTTATCGTATCGACCGGAATCCCCAATAAGCGGCATGCCTTAACTGCCGACATGATATTCAGAAGATTGTGTTTGCCCGGCAAAGCCTTCCTTGCCGAAACCCGGAAAGATATTAGTTCAGTTGCTTCCTTCAAATATACGTCACCGAGTTCATTGGCATACATACTAACACCAGGTCTATTATGAAGGGCATACTCAACGCGAGTTCCTTTAACATCAAGCATTTTAATGTTATGCAGGTAAGAATTATCACCATTAAAAATTAAAAAATCCCCATCTTTCTGAAACCGGAAAATATTGTTTTTGGCTTGTCTGTAATTTTCAAGTGTTCCATAATGATCCAGGTGTTCCTCAAAAAGATTCAGAAATATTGCAATGTGAGGTGAATACATAACATCATGAAGCTGGTGCGACGACAATTCAAAAACGATATGAGAATCCTCACTTAGCTGGCTCACATAATCGAATGGAGGCAAACCGATATTGCCAACCAGGAAACTGCATCCATCGTGTTTAAACAAAATGTGACGGATTAAACTGGAAGTTGTACTTTTTCCTTTCGTACCGGTAACACCGATAATCCGGTCACGAAAAAACCGAAGAAACAGGTTGGTTTGCGACGTAACTTCGGCCTGGCCAGCCTTAGCCAACACCGTTTCTCTAGGAATTCCGGGTGTTTTAATGACCATATCATAGTTGCGAATGGCATTCAGGTAATGGGGACCACTGTAAAATTTAATTTCTTTTTCAACCGGAAACTGAATCCGATCGAGCGCATACGGATCCTGATCAGCAATAGCAATGCAGGCTGATGGATGAAATTTTTTAAAAAAATGGTAAGTCGATTGACCTTCCTTGCCAAACCCAAGAATGAGAACCGTTTTGCTATTGAAAAAAGCACTTATTTTGTTAATCATGCAGGGCTGATTTTAATATGTCTAAAAAGGTATCATCCAAAAAATGATGGACATTGAATTCGGAGGCAATATTCTGGAACTGGTTGAATGGAGCTGATTGTCCCTGTTTTGTTCGATAGAATTCTAACAATACCGGTAATTCGCCCGAATAGTTATTTATGATTTGACGAAGTGCGAAATTTACTTCATCCACTGTTCCAACGCATTCGAAGGGTTTTATTTCTGATATACCGCTGAGTTCTTCTAAATATTGTTTCAATGATTCATTGCTAAACAAATCATAACCAAAAATATTGATCATTATATCACGATCAATGTGGGGTGATAAAATGATATATGCAAATAAACATTTGGGACAATTTCCGCACCAAATTCCGGTTTTGCTACCTACATTGCAACTTCTGAAAGCATTGAAATATTGAGGAAACCGTGAAAATAAACCTGCAATTCTGAATTCATTTAATGGTCTTAAAAAACTAAAATAATTAAATGTTCCTTTCAGGTATTTTTCGGAAAAATCCCTGAAGTCTTTTTCAAATTCAAAACTTTTGGAATACTGGTGATTGGCTCCCTCTTTCACAGTAGGTTCGTTGGCGCTTGCTTCATTAGATAAAGCAATGTGTTTGCTTTGCGTTAATCCGGCAGCAAATACAGAGTAAAAGGCCAATAATGCCGAAAATGGTGTATGTCCATTGAGGTAGCCCTGCTTGTTCATTTCCAGCATCAAAGGATCGAGGTTACGATGAATCTCAAACACTCTGCTGCGATCAAATCCGGCAATTTCAATTGTGTGGAGGCTTGCGGCAATTGGATTAACAACAAATGGAACTACATCATATTTTTGCTTTAACAATTCAAGTGTTACCACCGAATCTTTTCCGCCACCTACAGGTACTATCACTTTGTGATTATCCGGGTATATTTTGGATAATTCGGGCAGATCAATCTCCGATTCCGAAATAAACTGTGCAAAATTTTCGGGGGAAGTTGCTATTCCGTTTGTGTAGAAAAATTCTGCCAAACCGTAGAAATACAATTTTTCCCAAAACCTGATCTGACGGGCGCTTAATTTAAACGGCTTGACAATAATTCGTTCGGGGCAGGCAATCTTCCAGTAGCTAATCAATTCAACCATTCCGATAAAAAAAGCCATTGTGTCGATAAATGGTTTATCCGATAAATCCGACCATTCATTTTTAACAGGAATATGGAAGGAAGGATAAAAGTGAAACTGATCATTCAGGTTGAAATGCAGTTCAACATACTGACCGGCATCATCTCCAAAACAATTGATCGTCTCGAACGTTATGAATTTTATACTTTGCCTGAATTGATTGTATTTTAATTGATTATTTTTAATCATCATTCCCTGTGGTACTATTTTTGATAAAATTCAGAAAACCTGCAATCGAATACAAAATAAAGAAAAATAGACGGACATGGCTGACTTCAATAACATATTAAAGATCCGGACCAACAACCTGAAACCTTCCAAGGGGAAAATTCTTATTTCCGAGCCTTTTCTAATTGATTATTATTTCAAACGTTCCGTTGTTTTACTGGCCGAGCACAATGATGAGGGCTCTTTCGGATTGATCATCAACAAACCGGTTGATCTGAAGTTGAGTGAGGCGATTAAAAATTTTCCCGATTTTAATACACAGGTTTATCTGGGTGGCCCCGTAAAAACAGATAGTCTCTATTTTATTCATACCCGTGGAGAATTGATCGAAGACAGCATGCAAATTCTGGATGGACTATACTGGGGAGGCGACATTGAACATGTTAAAGAACTGATAACCATTGGCAAACTACAACCTGATGAAATCAAATTTTTCATCGGATATTCAGGATGGATTTCGAAACAACTTGAAGGTGAACTTTCACGCAACTCATGGTTGGTGGCCAATATTAAAGCTGAACAAGTGATGCAGACCGATACCGAAAAACTTTGGACTGCAACCGTTAAACAAATGGGAGCTGATTACGAATATTGGACGAATTTCCCGTTAGATCCGGCATTAAACTAAATTCATCAGGCATACACCTGGCTTCTTGGAAACCGGATAACCCGATCTCTTACCCAAATATCAATTTCCTGGTTTACTTTTAGAACCAATCCCCTGAACCTTTGCTCATCAAGGTAAACAAAACATACATCTCCGGTCTTAAGATATCTCCTTTTTAAATTAGTAGAAATAATTTTAAAACCGATGTGTCCAATATAGATGCATATTAATCCAACCAGGAGGACCATCGTTGTGTAGCGTTATTGTAGTTTAAAAAATACCAGCCTTATGACGGTGATAAAATTAAAAAAATTTTATTTAAATATTAACATAGAATTAAACTTAAATATTTTAAGCTATTTGAAATGAAATATCTATTATTGATTTAGCTTATTTTTGTTTTAAAATTATCTCAGTATGAAAAAGTACAGCTTATATTTCTTTTTAGCGGCAATGCTTATGATATCTTGTGTAAATCAACCGAATAATCAGGAATTGGCTCAGGTAACCGATAATGAAAATGTGTATGATTCTGTTTTAGCCATGCAACTGGGAGCAGATGACTACGGCATGAAAAAATATGTTATGGCTTTTCTGAAAAGAGGCCCGAACAGAGATCATGATTCTGCTACAGCAGCCGGTTTGCAGAGAGCTCATCTCGACAACATCATCCGGATGGCAGAAGAAGGTACCCTGGTTTTGGCCGGCCCCTTTATGGATACAGGCGACATCAGAGGAATTTATGTCTTCGATGTTGAAACTGTAGAAGAGGCAAAAGAGTTAACTGCTACCGATCCTGCAATCCAGGCCGGACGCCTTGAGATGGAATTACACCCCTGGTATGGATCTGCTGCTCTCATGAAAATAAACGAAATATCAAAAAGGGTTTCGAAAAAGGGAATTTGACAGAACCACGAACAATCCTGCTTATAGTGAAAAAAATTGATAAACTTAAAAGACAGCGATATGAAATTTCGATGAAAATTATTGAACTCGAAACGAAATCACGTGTTGGTAATCTTAAGAAAAATGAAGAAAAAGAATTCGAAATTTTAAAGCTGAAGGAAAGTGAACTAACTGAAAAAATTGAAAATTTAAAATAGTCAAAGAGGTTATGAATTATTATCAGAGTAAAACTGTAAAGGGCGATTTTGACCAGGTTATCGAACAGGTAACCAATCTTTTGAAAGATGAAGGATTTGGCGTTCTCACCGAAATCGATGTTAAACAAACGCTTAAAAAGAAACTTGATGTAGACTTTAAACCCTATAAGATTCTGGGTGCTTGCAATCCGCAATTTGCATATGAAGCTTTCAAGGCAGAAGATAAAATTGGTTCGCTATTGCCATGTAATGTAATTGTAATCGACCAGGGAGATGAGAAAATTGAAGTTGCGATTATGGATGCGGCAGCTATGATGAAAATGGTTGGGAATGCAAAACTGGAAGAAATATCAGCCGAAGTAAGCATAAAACTTGAAAAAGTACTCAGTAAAATTAATTAGTCACATCTCCCCAAGTTACATCTTTCAGTAATGGTTCAACAGTTACTGTCAGGTGTCGTCAATTGTCATAAAAAAAGTAATATATAAAACGAATATATATCTTTATGCCTATTTTCGTGAATCCAAAGAATATCATAAATAAGTGAAATGGAATACAAAAACGAAAACGATTTACGGTTTTCAGTTTTTGTTGTAGGCTTAACTGCAATGATCACGCAAATCATTCTGCTCAGGCAATTTTTAGTTGTCTTTAGTGGTAATGAATTGTTAATAGGGGTCATACTTTCGAACTGGATGCTGCTAACAGGATTAGGTGCTGCTTTTGCAAGGCGGATCATAAAGCTTTTCCCGACAGAAACAGTTTATCCCTATGCACACATTATTCTGGGGGTTTTACCGTTGGTTACATCGTTTTTTATTTTTTACCTGAAAAATAAAATTTTTCCACCCGGGATAACTTATGATATTCTTGAAATTTTTACGGTATCACTGGTTTTACTTTTGCCGTTTTGCTTTGTTGCTGGTGCCATGTTTACTATATCAGCGACGTATATTTCAAAACAATACCGAACCAATAAAATTAACACCGTCTACACCATCGAAACGATAGGTAGTGTAGTAGGTGGACTCCTTTTCAATTTTGTTTTTATTTTCATATTCAATCCGTTTTTTAGTCTGAAATTAATAATGATTATCAATTTCCTGGCAGCCATTATTTATGGATATAAAACATTGAAGCAACTGCAAATAAAGGTATTAGGATTAAGTGTAATAGCCATCGGAGGGATAATAATGATCCTAAACCTCAACGATACAATATGGAAAATAGTTTTTCAAAACCAGGATGTCATATTGCATACGAATTCACCTTATGGGAACATTGTCATTACTGAAACTGCGGGTCAGTACAATATTTACCAAAATGGTGTTTACATGTATTCAAATAACAATATGATCGCAGATGAAGAGAATGTACATTATGCCATGCTTCAACATCCCGACCCCGATAACGTACTATTACTTTCAGGAGGATTGACAGGAAACATAAATGAGATATTAAAATACAATGTGCAAACTGTTGATTATCTCGAAATTGATCCTACATTGGTAAAACTTACAGCAACTTACATGCACAGCGAAAGGAGGAGTAATAAGGTAAATATCATTAACCAGGATACCCGCTTGTACCTCAAAAAAGTTGACAAAACATATGATGTTGCACTTATTAATTTACCTGATCCGGTAACCATTCAAATAAACAGATACTTCACCCTGGAGTTTTTTGAAGAGTTAAAATCCAGGCTTTCAACCAACGGGATTGTGAGTTTAAGCCTGAGCTCTTCTGTGAATTATTTGAGCCAGGAAGATAAGCAACTACACACAGCCCTTTACAGCACATTAAAATTGATTTTTGAGAATGTGATCATTATTCCCGGAATGAAAAACTACTTTATTGCTTCAGATGGGTACCTTAGCTCCGATATCGGACAGTTAACCCTTCAGAAAAAAATTAAAAGCAACTATGTCAATCCCATTTACCTTGATAACGAATTGATAAGTCAGCGGCGGGAAAAGATTGAAAAACTTATTGCTGAAGAAGTAATAA
This sequence comes from Bacteroidales bacterium, assembly GCA_020438135.1. Lineage (GTDB taxonomy): Bacteria > Bacteroidota > Bacteroidia > Bacteroidales > JAADJA01 > JAADJA01. The sequence continues at coordinate 11,600 of JAGQVF010000176.1, forward strand.
TCAATTATGATTTTTTCCCTGTAACCTTCTTATATCAGTTTAAATTATGGATATCGCAATCAAACTTTTCCATTTTCCTTATTGGATTCATCATTTTGATATCGCTCTTTGCTGTAAGCCGAATGAATATAGTAAACTTCGGAATTTTTTCAACAGGATTTTCTGCGTCTTCGCTGGTAGTGCTGCTGATCATAGCTTTTCAAATTATCTATGGATACGTTTATTTTATGATCGGAATCTTTTTTACCGTCTTTATGATAGGGATTCTGACCGCAACCACCTGGATCCGAAAAAGGTTTGGAATATCAATGAAAAACTATAGTCTTGTCCAATATGTGATTGGTATTTTTGCAGTAGTAACACCCTTGATCCTGATCAGTATTAAATCGCAGCAACCCTTAAATTTTGTTATCCATGCGGTATTTATTCTACTCACATTTATTATTGGCATCCTTGCCGGATTGCAATTTTCACAAGCCACAGTTTTAAGAAAACAATCTATTTCGACAACAGCTTCAGGTATTTATGGCTCCGATCTCCTTGGCAGTGCAATCGGTGCACTACTGGTTAGTATCGTTCTGATTCCCTATTTTGGGCTAATAAAAGTTTGCCTGATCCTGGGCATATTAAATTTCCTGACCGGATTGTTGATTCTTTACCGCTCTGCAAAACGATAATCCCTGGTCGATTAAAATTTAAAGCAATATAATTCTTCAGAATCAATGAAAACTACCAATTTTAGGATGGTGAAAAATTTGACAAATAAAGAAGACTACTAAAGCAAAACTACTACTTGAAACAATCTCAATTTCAAGTCTTTAACCTGATATTAACATTTCAAAAAAGAATATTGAAAAATAGATGGGGATTTAGCAAACAAAATAAGTATAACTGCGTAAACAAACCTGAATTGGTGTATTGTATACAAAAAAGAGATGACAGGAAATAAGTTAAATACAAATCCCCAGGAAACGGTTTTGTTATTTCGATCACAAATTTTGTTTACAAGGGTAACCTTTTGGAGTGAAACAGAATAAATACATAGAATAGTGCAGGAGTTTTCGGCAGAAAATATTTTAAGCGGAATTAAAGAGAGAGACACTAAAGTTCTTAATTTTATTTATGATAGCTATTTTCAGCAGATCAGGGCTTTTGTATTGAATAATCATGGCACCCTTGAAGATGCACAAGACACGTACCAGGATGCAGTGTTAGTAATCTATCAAAAAATTGTAAACGAAGGCCTGGAGTTAACCTGTTCATTCAGCACCTATTTGTATTCAGTGTGCCGTTTGATCTGGTTAAAGCAGCTTGGAAAAAGAAGACTAAACAACCTCTATACAGAAGATCTGGAGTCGTTTGTTATTTTAGGGGATGATATTTTCCAGGAATATGAAGCTGTTGAGCGGTACAAACTGTATCAGGATCATTTTAACAAACTGAGCTATAGCTGTCAGAAGGTATTGGAACTGTTCCTGGCGAAAATACCGCTAAAAGAAATTGCCCGCATTTTGGGATTTAAAAATGAACAATATGCAAAAAAAAGAAAATTTCAGTGCAAAGAAAAGTTAGTTGAAAGCATAAAAACAGACCCAAGATTTAATGAAATTAAACGACCGCTACCTATTAACAATTACTAAAATGGACAAAAAGACATTACTGGAAGAATACGTTGACGGAAATCTTTACGGAAAAGAATTGAATGACTTCCACAACGAAATCGATAACGATCCTGAGTTATATCATGATGCAGAGCTAAGCATGGAAATCAATGAAGCCATCAGGGATAAGTCATTCCAGGAGCTGAGAGCCCAGCTTGCTGAGCAAAACAATCAATTTACAGCCTCATCTTCTTTGCTGAACATCCAAAAAGATCTTTTCCGGACGTGGCACATTGCAGCCGCTTCCTTTGCTCTCATCCTAGTAGTGGGGGGCCTTTGGTATATTTTGTCAAATAAAACCTTCTCAACAGAACGGATTGTTTCAAAATACTACAAACCTGCTCATCCAATTATGCAGGTGAGATCGGTTGAGATCAATTCAGATGAGGCTTTTAAAGAAGCTTTCCAGTTTTATCAGCAAAATGATTTTAAAAATGCGTTAAAATATTTTAATGCTTTGGAAAATCAAATTACTGCAAGGTTTTATTCAGGAATTTGCTACATCGAACTCGAACAGTTTAACGAAGCCATTCAATCATTTGAGTATGTAATCAACGATAAAGACAATTTATTTGTTGAACAGGCAGAATGGTACATGGGCTTGATTTACCTGATGAACAATCAGAAAACCGACGCAGTTGCGCAATTTGATAAAATTTCAAACAGCGAAAGCTACTATTCAAACCAGGCTAAGGAGATTCTAAAATACTTGAATTAGCTCTTTATCAATTCATAGAAAGACACTACTTTTAAAAAGCAATCTGAAATCAGATTGCTTTTTTATTTCCTTTTTATGGAATACAATAACCCGGAAAGCAACAACAGGATCATTGCGCTTGCAATGGCATAGTAAATCCTGTTGGTTCTGGTGATGGGAGCGTTTTCACCGATCTGTACAAAGGCGGACCAAAAATATGGATGAGATTGAAGTTGATTTGCATTGTTGAGATAAGTTAACTTGGCTTCTCTCAGTGCCTCATCTCTGGCCATATCCTGTTTCAGGTAATCATAGAAGCTCGTCATTATCTGGGCGCTCGACGCATCCTCTATCGACCAAAGCGACATAACAATTCCAGGTACGCCAGCGAACATAAATGCCCTTGCAAGGCTCATAATTCCCTCACTCTTCGATAATTTTCCAATACCGGTATTACATGCACTTAGAACTGCCAGTTGGGCATTAAGTTTTAAATTGTAAATTTCAAAAACATTCAGCAGGCCATCATTTAAAGTGTCATCAGACTGCAATGAGAAAACCATTTTACTGGCCATCGGATCATCATTATTGATAAGTGTGTGCATGGCAAAATGCAATAAACTATATCTTTCTCCATACTCTTTGAACTGGGATTCTGTTGCGTCACTGCCAATAAACAGACTCCCATCATATTTTTCATGAATCGATTCAACTTCCGTTCTGGAGTATTTCAAGGGTGTTAATATTTCAGAAAAATCGCGGTTTAAATCATCCACCCAACTCTTCGTTTCACTCTCAATTGAATAATCAGGAGCAAAGGCCATAAGCCTTGTATTGGTATAGACCCCGGTTTTTCTTTCAAAGAGCAATGTTCCTGAATATCCATAGGTAAACCGGTGCTTTTTTAGCAAATACGATAATCCCCTGTAGTTTACAACTCCTTCTTCAGGCAATTCGCTGATAAGCGCTTCGAAACTCAAGTATCCCAATATTCCATCCTGAACAACAATAAGCCTTTCTTTGTCAGCAATATCAGGATAAAACCATAACAAATCTTGGAAAACATCAAAACTTCGGTTTGTAAATCTTTCAAATCCTTTATTGGCATTTTCAATCTCAGGAAATGAACTCATTTGTAAGGTTAAGTCTTTTATTTTATCCTCAAAACCTTCTTGCAGCGTATTAACAGTTAAATAGCATGAATCATGCATTGCTACATAGGCATAGATTAAAGTATCGATCAGTTTGTATTCGATAAATGCCTCATTAGCTGTTAATCTTGATGAAAGATCAGAAAGGCCTACCACTTTATCATTATACTTCAACTTATAGTAATCCTCGTATTCCAACTCCAGAAGTGAAATTAAACTATCATAAAGCATTTCATTTTCAAATAATTTACGTTTCCAGCGAGCTATTCTTAATGAGTCAGGATCAGTTTTGTAATTTTCTTCCTGAATAAGATTATGATATTGCGTAATTTCCTCTCTTAATTTACGCTCATGCTGTTTCATTTCTTCAGGGATGTTTCCAATTTCGAGTGCTTCTGATTTCCGGACAGAAGACAATAAAACAGTGGCTTTGTTTTTCTCGGTATATAAAAAACTCTTTTGAAGGTAAGTATCTTCATTGGTAATCTGATATAATTCAGTTGATGCTTTAACTGCGAGATCAAAAACCGGCCTCACTTTTTCAGCCGCTAATAATTTGGTATTGTCATCATTGTATGAATATGATGTTCTGATTTTCTCAAAAAGTTTAATACATAGTTCAACAGTATTCATACTGAATTTCAGATCATCCAACCTTTTCGTCTCAAATTTATAATATTCATAAAACGAAGTAGCTTTTTGACTTAATGCTGCAAGTAGGTTTATATCCACCTTTAGCTGCGTTTCGGTTGGATTTTGATAAATCGATGTATTTGAAAAATCATTGATAATAGCCCCAATGGCCTTTTGGTTATACTCAAGTGATGACTGATAATTTCTCAATATTCGATACGATTGGCCTATTTTAGATAATACATTTGAGATCTCCCTGTTATCAGTTCCAAATAGAGCCGTATCAATTTTTAATGCCTTAAAAAAATATGTAAGTGAAAGCTCAATCATTGTATGATTTTGACAAAAGACACCATAGCTCTGATAAGCCAGAGCAGTTTGATAGTGGGTAGGTCCAAGTTCCCTCTCTGAAATATTGATTGCTTTGAGATAATTCAATTTCGCTTTTTCAATATCGTTGAGGTTTTCATAATTGGACCCAAGAAATCTGTATATCTTAACTTTTTGTTCTGGACCTATCAAAGATTCATTTACTTTTTCGAGGTAATAAATGGACTCATCATAAATACCAAGCTTATTATAAATAAGTCCAAAGTTCACATATAATGCAGCTAGTATTTTGCTTTCCGGACCGATTATTTTGCTATAGATGTCCAGTGCCCGTTCATGATAAATAAGAGCCTGATCATAGTTTTCAAAAAGAATAAGTAGTGACCCCTTATTGAAGTAAATAGATGCAATGTCATATGTGTTTGGTCCATAAACTTCAAGTAATATTGCTTCAGCTTTATTTAAATATTTGATCGACTCATCAATATTACCCTTCTGCATTAAAAAACGACCAAAGTTTAAAAAACCTCTGGCAAGCTTTGGATCATTGGCTGCAAGAATTTTTTCTTTTAAATCAATTGATTTTTTAAAATATTTGCTGGCACTGTCCTCAACAAGCTGGTTAGCAAATACAATTCCAATATTTTGATATAAAGAGGATAATGTTATATCTGAAGGTTTTTCACGGTTCAATTCAGATAATAGGGCCTCGTGATAGTCTTTAAAAGCCTCATTGAGACTTCCACTCATTAAGTGTACGTTACCAAGCATACGTCGGGATAGCACTTTGAGGCTATCATCCAATCCCTTCTGAGTGAGTTTTATCGCACGATTAAAATAATATGCAGAACTGTCATATTGCTGATTTCTGTAATATATCCAACCCAAATAAAAATCCAATTCAAAATTGAATAAATCATTCGTGATACGCCAGTTTTGAATAGTTGTTTTTGCCTTATTCAAAAAATAGAATACTGAATCAGGGTTATTCAACTCATAAAACACTTTGCAAAGCAAAAGTTGACTTTTAGTAAACTCCAAATATTTTTCTTCGGTGATTGAATATTCTTGAAAGCTATTTAACTGTTTAATGGCTGAATCAAAGTTCTTTTCTTGAATCAAATGTTCAATATTGTTAAAAGGGGATTTAAAATCACTTTGAGCAAATAAGGAGGTATAACAAGTTAGCGGAATGACAAATACCGAAAAATGTAGAAATGCCTGTCTTATTATATTCAAGATATGAGCGCTCATAATTCCTTTACAAAGGTTTTATACATGCTTTTTTTAATAAGGTTTAGAAACTTTCAAAAAAACAGATGTAAATCCACCATTTTCGGAAGCAAGGTTACATAAAAAAAGAAAGACTCCAGCTGGAGTCTTTCTCGTTACTTCTTCACCCTAATCCTGCTATAGGACCTGAACAATTCATCAAACCCACAATTGAGTTCTCTGAACCAATTCAATAATTAATCGGGAACGTAAACACCATTGACATCACCAACGCTGTTACCCTGAATATCTTTCCCGGTAACCTCCTGGTCTTGTCCGTTGGATGCTGTTGCTCCCTCATCTGAAAACAGGCTCGATGAAATAAATAGCCCGATAGCCACCATAAAAATGGCGAGTAAACTTCTCTTTTTCATAAACTCTCTTTTTAAAATGAATTGTTGACAAATATAGTATTTTTTTTCAAAAACAAACTTTTTTTCTTTTTGGGAATTTTTTCTGAATTGAAAATGTCTGCCCGAAATGCTATTTTGCATCCCCAAAGCCGGTTTAACAACTTTTTAACAATCAATTTTTTATAGTTTTTTATCCGACTAAAACTATTTGTTTAATTATCAAAATATTGAGCTAAAAAAAATCAAATTGAGCTCCTTTTCACAAAGGGTAACCTTTTTTAATCTCAGGGTATTAACAAATAGGTTGGGAAAATGATACCAGTTTAATTCGTTGTTCAGAGTATGAATTCCGCAATATCAAATAACACAAAACAAAATCTTGAAAAAGAAATTGAACGCTTTAAGTTACAACTCGCTATCAAGGAAAATGAGGTAAGTTTATTAAAGAATAAATTTTTTTCCAATATCTCGCATGAAATACGAACTCCCATGAATGTTATTGTTGGTTTTACGAACCTGCTGTCAGACCCAACATATGGTGAGGATCAGAAAAAGTTTTTTATTGATGAGATCAATTTTAACAGTAAAAAATTGCTCCGAATCATTGATAATCTGATTTTAGCATCACAGATTGATTCAGATGAATTAAACCTGAACATGTCGATGCATAAAGTCAGTCAGATTTTTCAGGACATACGGATACGGGTTAAAAACAATGAGCAATTTAATAAAAACAAAAACTTAAAACTCATCGCTGAATTTGAAAAGACAGGACAAGACGTTCATATCTTCACTGACAAAGCCAAATTGATAGATGCTAACATGATGATTTTGGAAAGCTTGCTATTGTCAATTCCCGCACAGACCATTTTCTATGGTGCCTCAGTTTCTCAATCACACATTGAGTTTTTTGTAAGGGAGGATTTCACTACTGAAAGAAATAAAAAGCTAAATAAAATATATAAGGCCATCCGGCAAGAATCAAATACTACTGAAGTTGATGAAACCAACCCGGGAATAGGACTAATTGTTTCTTCAAAAATCATCAGATCTTTGGGTGGCAAATTAAATGTGAAATCAATTCCAGATAAAGAATCCTCTTTCTATTTTACCATACCTCTATTAGTTGAAAAGCCTGTATAGTATTCACGGCTTTTGATTAAAAAGTCATCTTCTGATATAAGTAGATGACTTTTTATTTTTAATTGATAATTTTTACTTTCATTTTTTTGGCTTGAAGTTTTGGGTATACTCAGTTGGGAAAAGAACTACAAGGATTATTATTCAAAAACCACTAAGTGTTACCTGCATTCAATCTGACCGATGATTACAAAGCTACGATACGAATTTCTGAAGAATCAAAATCAAGGCAACCGTTTATTAAATACTCTTTTCAGAGACTTGGAAGAATGTCGGTAAAATATAACATATTGGAAGATCTAACGAGTGGATCAAGATTTCAGAAGCTTATATCAGCGGACCCGACAATTGGTTCAACCTCAGTTCATAAAGGTTGTTTGTTACTATATTGTATTTATTGCTTCAAACATTTACAAATGTTTTTGTAACACATGTTGACTAAATTATTAAATTCCACACAAGGTGAGCTGCATTACAATTTTCCTTTTGCAAACACAACAACAATTTTGGCTTTGTTAACGAAGTCATTTCAGGATTAGTTATTCATCCAATAGCATAAAACTACTTGTTTTGGTACTAAGACTGGTTGAAACCATTGTCTATACTGCTCTAATTACAATTATTGGCAGTAGGGTTTTGTTTAAAATTTCTCAACCAATTGAATATTATTTCCACATGTGTCGTTGAGAATAGTATATTTTACATTTCCCATTATAGTTGGTTTAACACTGAATTCGACACCAACCGCTGTCAACCTTTCATATTCCGAGTCCACACTCTCTACATCAAATTGTGTAAAAGGAATTCCAGCCTCCATCAATGCATCTTGATAAACCTTGGTTGGTTCAAAATGATTTGGAGCAGGTTCCAGTAAAATTTCAGGTCCATCTTGCCAATCTTTCGAAACTATGGTCAGCCATCTGTTACCTCCTCCCAAAGGTTCATCCTTCTTTTTAACAAAACCTAATTTCTCAGTATAGAATCGTAAGGCTTTTTCCTGGTCTCTGACTGGAATGCTTATGAGTGTTACTTTCATTTTATTCGATTTTTATATTTTCAAATAACTCTTATTCCGCCTGTATTGTTTATGATCCGGAGCCAATAATTGTATAATCTTAATCACTATAGGTTTATTTTGCTCAAAAATCCTCAAAATATTCGGAATCATTTATAGATGATGTAAATACGATATTCAAAACTCACATGATGATCCGGGTAATTCATTACCATCTGCAAGTATTGTATGAATTTAAAGTATCAAAATGTTTTGAGATAACGCTGGATTAAGATAGAAAATATAAAAACACATATCAGGAAATGATAGTGGGGCGTACTGGATTCGAACCAGTGACCTCTTGCCTGTCAAGCAAGCGCTCTAAACCAACTGAGCTAACGTCCCAAATATTTCGCAAAAGTAAAAATTATTTTTTTCGTACCTGTTTTTCAAGTTTGTTAATTTTGACCACTAAACAATTTATCATGAAACAAATTGCTGTCATCTTAATTTATGTTGTATTCATTCCATTTCTGGCAATTTCACAAGAAAAAGCACTTGATCTAGATTTGGTTATCAAATCAGAAACTTTTAGAACTGAAAGATTACCAGGTCTTAAATCTATGGCCGATGGCGAACATTATCTTGTTCTTGAGGAAGGCTCAATTAATATTTACGCCTATAAATCCGGAAAAAGAACAGGCACCCTCGTGGAGGCCGAAAACCTGGTTCCTGAATACGATACCATCCCCATCCGAATAAGCAGTTATAGTTTGAGTAAAGATGAATCAAAGCTGCTTATCCCAACTGAAACAGAAAGAATTTATAGGAGATCATCAAAATCATACTATTATATATATAGTATACCTGAGAAAAAACTGCTTCCTCTTTCAGAAAGTGGCAAACAACAACATGCCACTTTTTCACCTGATGGTGCACACATCGCTTTCGTTCGCGACAATAACCTCTTTATTTATAATATCGAAAACAATCTCGAACAACAAATAACCAACGATGGCGAATTTAACAAAATAATTTATGGCTCTGCTGATTGGGTTTATGAAGAAGAATTCGGTTTTTCAAAAGCTTTTTTTTGGTCACCCGATGGCGAGAATCTGGCCTTTTACCGTTTTGATGAGACGAATGTTAAAGAATTTACAATGATGATGTGGGGCGAATTATATCCCGAACCCTACACATTTAAATATCCCAAAGCAGGTGAGTCTAATTCGGTGATCGATATTCGTGTTTATAATCTCAGAACACACAAAACAATTTCGATGAACATTGGTACTGAGACCGATATCTATATCCCAAGGGTTAAGTGGACAGCCGATCCGAATATATTATCAATACAATGGATGAACAGGCTTCAAAATGAACTGAAAATATTGCTGGCACATGCTACTTCAGGAAATACCGAAACAATTTATCATGAGACAAATAAATATTATATCGACATCACTGATAACCTCACCTTTTTCAGCGATAACAGCAGGTTTATTTTCACAAGTGAGCAGGATGGATTCAACCACATATATATATATGATATGCTGGGAAATCTTGAGCAGCAGGTAACCAAGGGTGATTGGGATGTTACCCATTTCATCGGTATAGATGAAAAAAACGAATGGATATATTATGTTTCAGCTGAAAATTCTCCACTCAACCGTGATATATATAAAATCAGGCCGGATGCCTCAGAAAAAATCAAACTCTCAGAAAGAGAAGGTAACAACGATGCCGATTTTAGTTCAAATTACAAATATTTTTTGAATACCTGGTCGGAAGCAAATACCCCTCCTGTAATTGAGGTTTGGAATTCGAAAGGAAAAAAACTGAGAACACTAACCGATAACAGCGATTTGAAAGCAAAAAAGATTGAGTATAATTTCTCCGGCAAGGAATTCTTTAGCTTCAAAACTTCTGAAGGCACAATCCTGAATGGCTGGATGATCAAACCACCCGACTTCGATTCTACCAAAAGTTACCCTTTATTGATGTATGTTTATGGTGGCCCTGGATCGCAAACAGTTCTTAATTCATGGGGAAACGGAAGTGCCTGGTACCAGTTCCTGGCCCAGAATGGTTTGGTAATCGCTTCCGTCGATAACCGGGGAACTGGAGCCAGGGGTGAATTATTTAAAAAAATGACCTATCTGCAACTTGGCAAATACGAAACCATCGACCAAGTTGAGGCAGCCCGGTATTTGGGTAATTTATCCTACATAGATAAATCGAGGATTGGTATCTGGGGATGGAGCTATGGAGGATTTATGACCGCCAGCTGTCTCACCCTGGGAGCTGAGGTATTTTCAATGGGTATTTCAGTGGCACCGGTAACCAATTGGCGTTATTATGACAATATTTACACCGAAAGGTTTATGCGTACACCCATAGAAAACCCTGAGGGGTATGACCAGAACAGCCCTATAAATCATGTGGAAAAACTTAAAGGTGATTTTCTGTTAATTCATGGCACTGCCGACGATAATGTACACGTCCAAAATTCCATCGATCTTACGACTGCACTCGTAAATGCCGATAAGCAATTTGAAATGCAGTTTTACCCGAATAGTAACCATGGCATCTATACCGGTCGAAATACACGTTATCACCTCTATACACGGATGACAGATTTCATTTCGGAAAATCTACTTAAAAAACAGGAATATTAAATTTGTAATTGAGAAGATTAATTGTATTTTTGCACCCCATTTTTAGAAATACTTTTTTTATAAATAAAGGAGCAACATGATTATAGTACCTGTAAAAGAAGGCGAAAGCATCGACAGAGCTTTAAAAAAATACAAACGTAAATTTGAAAAAACCGGAGTAGTTAAGGAACTCAGGGAAAGACAAAAATTTACAAAACCTTCTGTTAAAAAACGTCAGGAGAAGCTCAAAGCTATCTACGTTCAGCAATTAAGGCAAGCAGAAGAGGGTTGATAAGCCCTGGCCCTGTTAAGAAAAATTAACAAAGGAAAATTTCTTTATCCACCCATAAAGTATTATCTTTGGGTAAAGAAATTTTCCTTTTTGTATGCACATTGAAGATTTTATTGAATACCTTTCAAATCAGAAGAGATACTCTCCTCACACCGTTAAGGCATATCAAAACGATCTCATCCAATTTTTTCAGTTTACCCTTCAAACCTACGAAACTACCGATGAAGATCACATCACCCATCAAATCATCCGTTCATGGGTTATTGAAAAATTAAATGAAGGAATTTCAACCCGAAGTGTCAACAGAAAGCTATCATCCCTAAAAACATTCTACAAATTTTTACGTAAAAAGAATATCGTAAAAATTAACCCGCTAGAAAAGATGATCGCCCCGCGGATGAAAAAAACACTCCCTGAATTCGTAAGCAGAAGTCAAATGGACCTGCTACTGGACGAAATTGATTTCGGGACAGATTTTACCTCCGTAAGAAACAAACTCATCATTGAAATGTTATATTTTTCGGGCATGCGTGTCAGCGAACTTGTAAACCTGCAAACCCAGGGAGTTGATCTCTATCATTCCCAAATCAAGGTAACAGGTAAAAGAAATAAACAAAGGATAATCCCATTTGATACTGAGCTGAAAAATGCGATCGAAAAATACCTACAAGAACGAAATTCATTGATGAATACAGATACCAGCACCCGGTTTTTCATCACCCCAAAAGGTAAACCAATCTACAGCAGGCTGGTTTATAACATCGTGAACGCATATCTGTCAAAAGTTTCAACACTAAAGAAAAAAAGTCCGCATATACTGCGGCATACTTTTGCGACCCATATGCTCAATAACGGCGCAGATCTAAATGCTGTTAAAGAGCTTCTTGGCCATGCAAATCTTAGCGCAACTCAGGTGTATACTCACAACACCATCGAGAAGTTAAAAACTATATATAATCAGGCCCACCCACGGGCTTAAAAGAAAGGAGTTATTATGCAAGTTAACATTAATTCAGTACACTTTAAAGCCGACAAAAAGCTTACGGCTTTTATCAACGAGAAGGTAGAAAAACTTTCAGGAATGTATGAAGGAGTCATAGGAAGTGATGTAATCCTCAAGCTTGAAAATACAGAATCTCCCGAAAATAAAGTAGCTGAAATCCGGTTGTTTATTCCAGGTAACGACCTGTATGCCAAAAAACAATGCAAAACGTTTGAGGAAGCAACAGACACCGCAGTCGATGCGCTGAAAAAGCAAATATCCAAGCATAAAAGCAAACTTCGAAGCAGATAAAATTTAATTAATATTTTTCTTTGATTATTCGAAATATGTTTTATACTTTTGCAGTCCTTTTTTCAAGGACTGTTTTTTTATGTATTGAAAACAAATGCCAATGTAGCTCAGTTGGCCAGAGCAGCTGATTTGTAATC
>JAGQVF010000177.1 GCA_020438135.1 Bacteroidales bacterium
TGCAGGGGATGGTATTATTGGGGATGGTGCAGGGGATGGTAGAGACGCGATTAATCGCGTCTCTACGACGCCAAAAACGACGCCAAAAACGACGCCGAAAACAATGCCAAATACGATCCCAATACAAAATAATCCCGGCGGAATAACCGGCAATGATAATCCAATGTTGCACAAAAATATTTCACGGGTGATCAATTGGTATAAAGGTCGTGTAACATTCGAATCGCGCAAATTCAACCAGGAATTCGGATGGCAACCTCGTTTCCATGATCATATCATTAGAAATGACAGGGAATTTCACCGGATTAAAAATTATATTTTAAACAATCCGGGGAATTGGAAAGATGATATATTTAATAAACAATCATAGGATATTATAGATCCTTCCATGATGTTGCTTACCCCTTCCGCACCACAAATTCCTTCATTTTTCGTTTCATCCACGGGTCCGGCCTGAAGGTCAGTTTAATATCCTTCACACTGCGGTAGGTGATCCCGTCGGGCGTATCAGCCACTTCGCTTTTGAAGGCAGTTCCAAATATCCCGAATCCCGGCAAATGTATGATATGGTTATCGCCCAGCAGGTCCATCATCACATGCCTGAGACCGTTTAACACCAGCGATACATCTTCCGGAGAAACCGTGCTTCGCATGGCCAGCAATTCGCCGATAGCATCCTGATCCACAATTATCCGTTTCGTCGGACGGGCAATGTAACGTTCTTTCTGCTCAGGGTCGAGATGACTCCTGATCTTCGATGGTTTGTACAATAGCGTCATTTCAGTTCATTTATTATGTTATGTCATTCCAAAGATAGTGTTAATTTGGTAATATAATATATATCATTCACAAATATAACCTATATTAAAATAAAGGATGATATATGTTAAGATACAGTTTAACATATGTTAATAATACAATAAAACAGGTTAAATTAAGTGACAGAACAGGTCGTTTCGATTGGATTATTAAATCCTCTTGGTTGAAGGATCAAAAGAAATGGCCTGAACAAAAGTAAAAGAGACCTTGCTGATATTGTGATTTTATGGGAGTCAATCCACTAAAATTTGCTATTTTTGATACATACATAATCCACGTCATGAAATCACATCTTAATTTTATAAGTCTGATTATAACCACAGCACTATTTATACATTATACTGTTGTGATCGCTCAACCCGTTAAAACCCATACTCCGACAATTGAATCACTTTTTGAGTGGGCTTCGATGCCTGACTACACCTCTTATCTGACTACTTCAACTGTTGATTCGCAGGGAAACTGGATAGCCGGTGGTTGTCTTTTCGATCCCCTCGAAGGCATTACTATGCCTGTGGTAGTTAAGCTCTCACCGGAGGGGGAGCAGCTTTGGCAATATCCTGAATATTTCGAATGGGAAGTAGGGCGGGTAACAAAGATTTGTTTAGACAAAGATGATAATATCCTCGTTACGGGATGGTGCCTGATGGGTTGCGATTATTTGCCTTATGGGATGTTTGTTCATAAAATTTCCCCGGAAGGAGAATTTATCTGGAAGAAGATTTTATTGTCTGAAGAACCGGTAATTACGATACCGCAGGCTATCATGAATCTGACAAATGAGAATATTTGCATAGCAGCCCGCAGCGAACTCTATTTCCTCTCTCCGGATGGTGATAGTCTGAATACCATAACTTTTGATATGCCCCCGGATGAAACTTTTACCTGTGGTTTCGCGACTGATTATAATATCCTTCTCGCTCATGCGAATACCATCATAAAAACCGATTTGTCGGGTAATCCTAATGCTGTGGTATCGTCGGCAATAGATATTGCGGACATCTTCGGTTTTAATAATACTTATTATTTTATTTCGGGGGAAAAGCTATTAAAAACCGATATCGATTTTAATATTTTAGATGACTTTGAAATTGTCTCTATTGTAAGTGATGATTTTGTTTTTACAGTGGATACAACCGGATACTTTTTTGCAGGTGGGGGACATTTTCTGCAAGTTGATCTCAATTTTGAGATACAAACAAACCAAACCTTTGATCTTCCTCCCGGTTTTCAGTCTGCTTCGGTTTCAACCTATGAAGATATAGTTTTGCTTGCCGGACAAACTTATCCTGTGCAGGATAATTCGGCCATGGCCATGAAAACCTGGTTGTTTGATGGTAGTACAAACGATTATGATGTCGACATCGGAATTACATCCATTGTGGTAGATAGTATTTACACTCAACAAGGTGGCTATCCCGGTGACTATAATGTGAATTGGAACGCCACTCTTACCATTGAAAATTTTGGCAGCGATACGGTGTATTCCTGTCATGCATCTACTTTACTTGATAATTATTTTCTGTGTGGTTATGGAGGGTTTACATTTGCTTTCGAAGGGCTGGAACTACCACCGGCCGGATCGGTTGAGGTAGAAACAGGTACAATTGGTGTTACACACATGTTCTGGCCCGGAATAGATTCGGTTTTGTTTACTATGAATATGTATTCCGCTATGCCTAACGAACTCATCGACCGAAATCCCTCCAATAACTATGAATCCGTAACGTTTATGATCGACCTGATTTCGGGTGTTGATGAAATGGCGCATCCATCCCTTTCTGTGTATCCCAATCCGGCTGAAAAGTTTATTAAGTTTGACAACCCTGAAAAAGACCGTGTAGTATGGAGTTTGTATTCGCTACATGGTTCACTGATAAAGGAAGGTAGGTTCAGAACCTCAAACACCGAAATATCGCTCACAGGCCTTGCCACCGGAATATATTATCTTCAGTACAAATCAAACGGTGAAGAACCAAAGGTAATTAAACTAATCAGGAAATAAATCACATAATTTCCAGGATTTATGCAAAATGGCGATAACAGCTATTGATATTAAATTGCCGGAAAGTGAATTATCTGTTCTAGTGGATGCTGTCGTAATTTCGTGCACAAATTTCTGTGAGGAGATATATTAATTCCGGTAAAAATCCTTTTCAATAATCTCTTTTTCGATCAGCGATTTCAAAACGATCTCGGTCATTTCGCTTTTGAAATAAAACTCCTTGCTCAGGTCTGAAACATAGGCTTTTAGCCGCATTTTGAGCACCGTGCGTTTGTCTTTTATTTCGTTAAAGAAGAGCACCACAACCGGTTTATTGAGGTAAATATATTTTGAAACCTGTGCAGCCTGGGTGGCAATTTCTCTTACCTTTTCGGTATCGATATCAATGGGCAGGTAAAGTTCTGCCACCACCTGGCAGTTGTTTTCACCCGAATTGGAGTTCGAAACATATTGGATCATAAATTCGCTGTTGGGCACAGTTACCATCGAATCGTCCGGTGTAACTATTTTGGTGGAACGGATGCCGATTTCCACAACTTCGCCGTAATATTTTCCTGCTTCTATTTTATCACCTATTTGGAAGGGCCTGTCGAACATCACTACCAGGCCGCCGAATACATTTTTGAGCAGGTCCTGTGCGGCGAATCCGACTGCAACACCCACCGAAGTAAAAACTGCGATCAGAGTCGCTGCAGGCGGATTAAATATTCCGATCACAATAATATAGATCAGCACCACCCAGGCAAGGATGCGGAATATCGGAATGATCCGTTTGATCGTGAAATCGTACCTCGGATAGCGGATCGACAAACTGCTGATCAGGCTGATCATTAACCGGATGATAAAGTACCCTAAGATGACGAAGATCAGCGACCAGATGATCTTTGGAATTGAAATGATATCGGATATCTGTGGCGGTTTCAGGTTTTCGACAGGTCTTTTTTCCTGTTTATCCTTCACTTTTATGGTATCTGAACCTGTAACGATCAGGGTGTCGGGTTTCCCTTCAATTTCATCGAGGAAATTATTGATCAGAGTATCGGTTGCAGTTGAATCCTGTGGCCTGACGATTTCTGTCGACCCGGATAAAAGCAACAGTAACCCGGTAAAAATGAAAGCCGCTATGATCTTGTTATATTTCATCTATTCAATTAGTGCAGGATGTTTAACAAATAAAGATGATCGATTACCTGACGGTATATGATCGGGTTGATGTTATATACATTTCCACTGGATACAATGATACCGTCATCATGAAGTTGTTGCAATAACAGGTGGCTTCTGGCCTGATCAATTCTGAACAGACCCGCGTGTTTTGCGGCGGTTATACCGTTATGGATCACGATGTTTTTCAGGATCATCAGTTTGCTATCATTCATCGAGCCCAGGAAATTGAACATGTCGTTGCTGATGTATTCGATATAAACGGCATCTTCGGTAACCTTAGCTGTGGAGCGCATCCAGAACAGGAAAGCCTGTGAAAGATTACCTTTTACGATCCGGTGCATCCGGGTGAAATATTGTTTTCTCAGTTCCTCCTGGTCTCCGAAATCAACCTGTTTTTTAAAGCTGATAAGCGATTTTTTTTGTTCCTCAGGCAGAAACATCAACCTGTAACCACTGATGTTGTGTCTTCTATCTATCGTTTTCATCAGTGTTTCATCGGTCATATCCGTTAACCTGACATGGTACCCGAAAAAATCTGAAATACCGATTGTTTTATCAAGGTATTCCCAGGCATGCAAATGACAGGTAGTGAGCCAAAATACCGAATTGTTTGTGTCGGAGAGATGTTGCAACAGTTTCAACAAATGATCGAATCCGTTTATCCGTGCCTCAAAAAGCTTTTCCAGTCCATCAAGCACCACGATCCTTTTTTTGGTTTCGCCTTCATTGGTTTTGTTTGTCTGGTCTACCGGAGGGACTTTCTCCATCAAAGTTTTAAAAAATGATTCTACCGTCGGGTCCTGTTCGGGTTGAATATGGATCACCTCTTCGTGGGTAAGCTTCATTTTCAGAAACCGGTTAACGAGTGTGGTCTTTCCCCAACCCTTTTCAGCAATGATAACCGTAGGGGCAAACTTGCCTTCCTTCCAGCGGGCATAGGCTTTTTTTAGTTTTTCGATTTCATCGCTGCGATCAGTATAAAGCTCAAACGAAGTAAGCGGTTCGGTTTTAAACAACCGCTGATAAATAAACGGTAAAAGGTTAATGGCCTGTTCGGTTTCTGTCAGGTAATCCGATACATCGGTGGCGATAAACCGCTTCCGGTCCTCAGCAATAAATTGTTTTGATATCCGGATGGAAGATTCGCGCAAAAACCGGAAAGCATACCTCAGAATACGTCCGATCCTGGGTAAAATGTCTTTGATATATTTAAAGATCCGTGCCCTGAGCTCTTTCGATTTTTCGATTGCTCTTGCGCGGGTGATCCGCATTTTGATTTGCAGTGCACTTTCGTTGTTGGTGATTTCGGTGAGATCCTGGGTTAGTTTCTCGATATGCGATTTCAGGGTAGCAGTTTCGCCGGTATAAAAGTTATTGATCAGTTCTTTCAGATCGCTTGTTTTATTACCCGCACGTTTCAGCCCTTCCATTCCGATCTTTCGTGCTTCATTCGTATCTTTTTTCTCTTCAAAGAAAGAGAGTGCCGAGTTGAGGCTGTAATCGATGATGTCGGGAATCTCTTCCATCCTGTTCTGCACCTCCTGTAAGTGACGGATAAATGATTGTTTCAACTGGGGAAATCGCTCCATGAAATGTGGCATCATTTGGAAGGAGACCAGCGAGCGGGGTGAAATGCGATCGAGTTCTTTCGTTTCTGTTGGCCGGTTATATTCGGTATTTTCTTTTATAGCACGCACTTCCGAAAGCTGTTTGAATTGTCCGGCAGCATTTCGTTCAAATGCATCGATCTTTGAGGGGATATCCGACTCAAGGGTGATCTTTCGGGTTTCGGGAACCATTCGAAGCAGCAACTTCCGTTTTACTTCGGTTCGTTTTTTATCTATTTCAACACCATCGAAGGATTCATCTTTGTTCTCTTCCGTACCGAAAAGTGCCTCAGTTTCCGATACCATCGATTCAAGCTTTCCAAGGTTTTCATTTATAGGCCCGATAAACCGGTTTACGATATGTCCTGCAAAATCATAATGTTGTTTGAGAATGAAATATTTCAGATGTGCGATTTCCAGTTCGAGCATCCAGTCGTCGGACAAAACATGGAAAGTGTTATGCCACCTGGACATCATCGATTTATAAGCGAGCACGGTTTTATCAAACCGATCGAGGATATTTCTGCGGTTATAGATCAACCTGTTTTTGTTGACCGGATCGGGTACGGGCAGCCTGTTTTCATCAATATCCAATTGTTTTTGTGCAGATTCGTTACGGACAAATGCATGTAATTCAGCTTCACTTTTTTTCAGGGTTTCTTCAAATGACAAGATCGATTGACAAATACCCTGCAAGTCGAAATTATGTTGAATCGTTTTTTCGCTGAGGTCACCATCGGCCAGCCTGTTCACCTCCCTGGCAATTACATTGCTGCTTTCCCAGAGGTGGAGTAAAAGATCACTGATACTTTTATAATAAACATTCAGCGGGTCGCGGCTCTTTTCCAGCGTATCAGTCACCACCTCACTGAAAGCAAAATAGGGAAGGAGATTGGCTCGTTCTTTTTTGCGAAATAAGGCTGCAAGGTTAAACAGTGCTTGCTGATCGTTGTTAGAGTCCATAATTCCGGTAAGGGGAGGCAAATCGGTCTTGAGGCTATCCAAAGTTTCGAAGTGCCGTGGATCGGGTTTTTCCTCAACCTTTTCTTCCATGATCTTTAAAAGGTTGGAGGAGGTGTTAAGCGATTCGAACAGAAATAGTGACATACTCGATTCGTCATTGGCTCCTTTCACTTTTTTACTGTAAGTTTCTATCTCCTCCCTGAACGCAGAGGATACCGAAAGATACCGCTCTGTTTCAGGTCCTGTCAGACTTTTAATCTTATCGGTAAGAAGTTCAGAAACTGTCATCACAGTATTTTCTGCCGTCGAAATATTTGCTTCTCGATCCATATACATGGGTGCCTGTCAGAATTGTTTTAGTGAAAATGTAGCAGGCTTTGGAGGGTAAAGGTACGAAGAATCTGATATATGCGTATGAGGAGGTGTAGTATATTAAAGTCAGGTGGATTGTATATTATTTTTCATTCTGGAATCGACAAGCGTTTTATACTTTTTTAAGATCATAAAAACGTACAAATATACGTACTTAATTGTGTAATATAAAGAAGCTTTAACGGCAAATCGGATTCAGTGATTATCTGAATTTTCCGAATGGCTAAATCAAAAAATTCCACATTCAATCTATTCTTCTACAT
>JAGQVF010000178.1 GCA_020438135.1 Bacteroidales bacterium
GGGTGAATGCAAATACATAAAAACCGGGAAATTCAAAATTGTTAGTATTTTTGATGTATGAGGATTATTGACAACAACATAGATCAGATCAGAGCTTTATGCAATAAACACAAAGTGTCTAAGCTTTTTGTATTTGGTTCTGTCCTGACCGATCATTTCGAACACTCAAGTGATGTTGACTTTGTTGTTGATTTTTCAGATGTAACACTTTTCGACTATGCCGACAATTATTTTGCTTTGAAATCATCCCTGGAGAACCTACTGAACCGGCAAGTAGATTTACTTGAAGATAAAGCGATTAAAAATCCCTACCTTAGAAAATCAATTGAAGCCTCAAAACAAATTATTTATGGATAATGATATCAGGGTCTGGCTTTATGACATTTTACAATCCATAAATGAGATTGATAGTTATTTTGATGATAAACCAAAAGTTTTCGAGAATTACCTCTCTGATATAAAAACAAAAAGAGCCATTGAAAGGAATCTTGAGATAATTGGTGAAGCTGTTAACAGGATATTCAGAAAAAACAAAGATTTCAACCTTGACAATGCGGAAAAGATTATCGGAACACGCAATAGAATAATCCATGGGTATGGTCAAATTTCGGATGATTTGATATGGAGTATTGTTATCAATCATTTGCCAAAGCTAAAAAATGAGGTCGCTGAATTACTTAATGATTAAGATGATGCGTACGAATTTTATGATCAAAAATGTTGAAGCAATTTGAGAAAATAAAAAAATTTAAGTATGGAAACAAAATTATCAATCAGCCCTTCGGGTGAAAAGTTCCCTATCCCGGGACAGGAAAAGTACACTGAAGAATTTACACGTCTTGAAAAATTGGCTCAGGAAGCCAGGGACAAAGGTCAGGAAGTAGTAGTTGTGATGGGCCTCGGTTTTGTAGGTGTTGTAATGGCAGCCATCGTTGCCGACACCCGCGACGAAAACGGAAAATACTCCAAGTTCGTGATCGGCTATCAACGCCCCAGTGCCCGTAGCTTCTGGAAAATCCCCATGGTCAACAAAGGCATTTCTCCGGTGAAAGCCGAAGATCCGGAAGTGGAAGAGCTGATTACCCGAACCGTGAACCAGGAAAAAACCTTTGTGGCTACCTTCAATAGCGATTGCCTCAAACTGGCCGATGTGGTGGTGGTTGACGTGCAATGCGATTACGCAAAACAAGATCTGGGGAATATGCGCACCGGCGAAACCGATATGGCAGCCCTCGAAGCATCGATGCGGACCATCGGCGAAACCATCCCACCGCATGCATTGGTTTTGATTGAGACCACCGTAGCCCCGGGAACCACCGAATTTGTGGCATGGCCGATTCTTAAAAAAGCTTTCGCTAAACGTGGACTGGAAGAAACGCCATTGTTATCGCACAGTTTTGAAAGGGTGATGCCGGGTAAGGAATATGTTTCCTCCATCCGCGATTTCTGGCGGGTTTGCTCGGGTTGTAACGACGAAGCCCGCAACCGGGTTGAAAAATTCCTCCACGAAGTATTGAATACGAAACAGTTTCCCTTGACAGTAATGGATCGTCCGATCGAATCGGAAACCACTAAGATCGTAGAAAATTCTTACCGTGCCACCATTCTTGCTTTTATGAACGAATGGAGTTTGTTTGCCGAGCGTAATGGTGTGGATCTGATCAAGGTGATGAATGCCATCAAGATGCGGCCAACGCACAGCAACATGATCTTCCCCGGTCCCGG
>JAGQVF010000179.1:0-1590 GCA_020438135.1 Bacteroidales bacterium
ACCGAAAACCTGAAAAAACTGGTTTCGGGTGCCGACGGTTTTCAAAAGACCAATTCAAGCAATGCTTCCGTTCGCCACTACATGAACACCCTTTTTAACATCATGCGGGGTGGGACATTTGCAAAAAATTATACGGTTAAAACGGCAGATTTCAGGAAATATGTTTCGCAAATCAACAAAGAGGTTTTTAGAATCTTTGAAAACAAGTTGTTGAAACTACCAGCAGAAATTTCGTTTTCCGATCTGCAAAAAATGGCCGGAGAAACCGGGGATGCCGATTTCATCCGCATAGCCGGCGAATACCTCCCGTTGATTTTTAGTCGTCGCCATGGAGACCCCAGCCGGCCGTGGAATCTTTTTTCCATCGAAACCAAAAATGAGGACGGCTCACCCAAATACAACTACGAGGGCAACTGGCGCGACATCTTTCAGAACTGGGAAGCGCTCTCGTATGCGTACCCTGAATTCATTGAAAGTTTTATCAGCCGTTTTGTAAATGCTACAACTGCCGATGGTTACAATCCCTACCGCATCATGCGTAACGGAATCGACTGGGAAGCGCCCGATCCCGAAGATCCCTGGGCCTATATCGGTTACTGGGGCGATCACCAGATCATCTATCTGCAAAAACTGCTGGAGCTTTCCGAAAATTTTCATCCCGGCAAACTTGATGAGCTGCTGACCAGGGAAGTTTTCGTTTATGCCAATGTCCCCTACCGGATCAAGGCATGGGAAGAGCTTGTGAAAAACCCGAAGGATACCGTAATATTCGATCATGCGTTGCACCGACGGATCGGAGAACAAACCTTTACACTGGGAGCGGATGCCCGGTTGTTAAAATTCAAAAATGGGGACGAAATTTACAAAGTCAATTTAACAGAAAAGATCCTGGTGACCTGGCTGTCGAAACTAAGCAATTTTATCCCTGAAGCCGGCATCTGGATGAATACCCAACGCCCCGAATGGAATGATGCCAACAATGCACTGGTGGGCAACGGTTGTTCCATGGTAACGCTTTATTACCTGCGCCGGTTTCTTGTTTTCTGGCTGAAAAAACTCAATAGTACTTCCATCGCTGAAATGGAAATTTCAGTGGAAGTTGACGCGATGTTCATGCAAATTTTCGCTTTTTTAGAGGAAAGCAAGGGATTGCTTCAGAAAGATTTCACCCCCGCAGAAAGAAGATCGGTTGCTAAATTCCTCGGCAAAGCACACAGCAACTACCGTTTGGAAATTTACAACAATGGTTTTTCCGGTGAAAAAACGATGGTTAAAAACCATGAATTAATTGACTTCGCAAAAATTTGCCTGCAATACATCGATCAATCCATCAAAGCCAATAAACGACCCGATGGACTGTATCACGCTTACAACCTCATCTCATTCAAAGAGAAAGGCATCACCATCAGGCATTTGTACGAAATGCTTGAAGGACAGGTGGCGGTACTGAGTTCCGGCATTTTATCCCCGGAGGAAAGCCTGGCCGTATTGGACAGCTTAAAAGAAAGTGCCATCTACCGACCCGATCAGTATAGTTACATGCTGTATCCCGACAGGCAATTGCCGCGGTTTATCGAGAAAAACAACATT
>JAGQVF010000179.1:1648-2228 GCA_020438135.1 Bacteroidales bacterium
AAGATACCTCCATCATACTGAAAGATGAAAATGGGCAATACCATTTTAACGGTTCCTTCAGAAATGCAGATATGTTGGAGGAAGCGCTGGACAGGTTTAAAGAAGGTGACCTTGCCCGATCCGTTGAGGAAGAAAAAGAAAAGATACTTGATCTCTATGAGCAGGTTTTCGACCATCAGTCGTTCACCGGCCGTTCAGGAACCATGTATGGATATGAGGGACTTGGATCGATTTACTGGCACATGGTCTCCAAACTGCTGCTGGCTGCTGAGGAAAATTATTTTGAAGCCTTTGCAAAAAATGACTCAAATGAGGTCCTAATTGGATTGCGGAATCATTATTATGAGATCAAGGCAGGTATCGGGATTTATAAGGAGCCTTCGTTGTACGGAGCTTTCCCCATCGATGCCTATTCGCACACCCCCGGAGGTGCAGGCGTGAAGCAACCCGGGCTCACCGGACAGGTGAAGGAGGATGTGATATCCCGTTTGCTTGAACTCGGTGTTCGGATAATAGATGGCAAACTTTCGTTCGTTACTTCCCTCCTGCATCATGAAGAAACACTGGACAAACCTGAGAT
>JAGQVF010000179.1:2294-5397 GCA_020438135.1 Bacteroidales bacterium
TTCTGCCAGGTTCCGGTAGTTTATACCAAATCCGGAGAAGATAAGCTTATTGTTACTTTCACCAATGGCGACCAAAGGACCATTCCGGGGAATGCGTTGGATGCCAGTCTGAGTGCTGATCTTTTTAATCGTACCGGAAACATCCGACAAATTGATTTTTATTTCAAACCAGGAAACTCCGGTGTATGAAACCGATCTTTAATAGCATATTGTTTTTGATTGTTTCGGTGGTTTTCTCCGGTTGTACAGGTAATAAAACTACGGATCAGAAAACAACAAGTACTGAAGATTCAACAGGCATCAAGCAGGAGAAGGAAAACCTGCTTGCCGGAGAGGTTGAGGCTATTTGTTATTCTGGATTTCGCAGTGGCCAACATCCTGACCGGGGAGAAGGTGCCGTAAATCCCTCCTATGAAGAAGTACTCGAAGACCTGCATATCCTTGCAGAATGTGGTTTTAAACTGATCCGGGTTTACGACAGCGGTGAAAATACGGAAATGGTCCTCCGGGTGATTCGGGAAAATAATCTGGATATGAAAGTGCTGTTGGGCATATGGCTCCGGGCTGAACTCAGCAATCATGAAACCTGCGAATGGCTCACCGAACCGATCCCGGAAGAGACACTTCAACACAACAAAATCCTGAATCAACAGGAAATAGAACAGGGTATTCAACTGGCCAACACATTCCACGACGTTGTGGTGGCTGTTAATGTGGGGAACGAAGCGCTTGTTGATTGGAACGATCATAAAGTAGATACCGATACAATCATTTCGTATGTGAAATATGTCAAGCGTGGGATAGCCCAGCCTGTCACCGTGGCCGATAATTACAAATGGTGGGACGATCACGGAAAATCCCTGTCAGAAGTAGTTGATTTTATTTCGGTTCATACCTATCCGGTATGGGAAGAAAAAGACATCGATGAAGGCCTGTCCTATACCATTCAAAATATCAAAGAAGTTCGAAAAACAATACCCGATGTTCCTATCGTGATCACTGAAGCCGGATGGGCCACCACAGCTTCTGAATTTGGTGAAAGAGCAAGCGAAGAAAACCAACTCCGGTATTACAATGAATTGATGAATTGGGCCCGCAGGGCCAACATCACTGTGTTTTTCTTCGAGGCATTCGACGAAGATTGGAAAGGCGATCCGGGCAATCCATCAGGTGCAGAAAAACACTGGGGTTTATTTAAAGTGGACCGCAACCCCAAAAAAGCGGCCATAAAACTTTTAAAGGACAATTAACCGGGGAATGATATAAAAGTCAATCAAATGAAAACGCAACTAAAAGAGCTATTAACAAAATTTCAATCGAGTGGCAGCATGCATATGAATGAAACATCGAATCATTTGCTTATTCAAAATCATAA
Organism: Bacteroidales bacterium; assembly: GCA_020438135.1. Taxonomy (GTDB): domain Bacteria; phylum Bacteroidota; class Bacteroidia; order Bacteroidales; family JAADJA01; genus JAADJA01. Next base: position 3,670 of record JAGQVF010000179.1, read on the forward strand.
TGCCGGGAAACTCAAAAAAGCCGGTTCAAATCAACGATTGGGGATAAAGAAAAACAAAACAATCCATTAGGAAATGGCAAAACACAAAACAGCACCTGCGGATATTGTTCCCTTTCCACAAAAAATGGCATTTGGATCGGGGCACCTGGCCAATCAGTTGTTTCCGGCTGCATTGGGGGTTTTTATGGTCGTGCTGGTGATGTCGCTCGATATGAATCCCATTCTTGCAGGAATTTTGGGAGCCTTTCCAAGATTGCTGGATGCCCTTACAGATCCGATCATGGGATTTATTTCCGACAACACCAAATCGAAATGGGGCCGCAGAAAACCTTACATTCTGCTGGGAAGTGTCATCACAGGTGTTACATTCATGATCATGTGGCAGTTATATCCTGAAAACGGCCAAACCTATAACTTCTTCTATTTCCTGGTGGTTTCCATATTCTTTTACATCGGTTATACCATCTTTGCTACGCCACTGATCGGGCTGGGCTACGAAATGACACCTGATTATAACGAACGTACCCGGTTGATGGCTGTTTCGCAGTGGATGGGACAAATCGCATGGATGATCGCCCCATGGTTTTGGGTGATCATTTACGATCCAACCCTATTCGATTCTGCACCTGAGGGAGCAAGATCGCTCTCTGTGTGGGTCGGAGCATTATGTATGGTACTGGGATTTATGCCGGCTTTTTTCAATAAAGAGATGATCGTTCCGGATAAAAGCAAGATGGCCGATTTATCCCTGAAAGAACTTAAAGTGAATACAAAAGAGTTTATAAAAGGGATCAAACTCACGTTTAAAAACAAACCCTTTGTAAAACTTTGTGGCGCTACTTTTTTCGTGTTTAACGGGTTTCAGACCATCGCCCAGTTTGCCATGTTTATTATTGTGTATTACCTTTTCAGTGGTGATAAAGTCGCAGCCGGAACATGGCCTGCATGGTTCGGTACGGTAAGCGCACTGGCCACGGCATTTATTGTTATTCCGATCGTAACCAAATTGTCAGAAAAATACGGAAAGAAAAATGCATTCCTGATCGCGACAGCCATTTCGATTATCGGATATTTCCTGAAATGGTGGGGATTTAACCCGGCCAATCCCTGGTTGATGTTCATCCCGATCCCATTCCTCTCTTTTGGTATTGGCGGCCTGTTTACCCTGATGATGTCGATGACTGCCGATGTTTGCGATTTAGACGAACTGAAGAATGGCGAACGCCGCGAAGGCATGTTCGGGGCGGTGTACTGGTGGATGGTGAAACTCGGTACAGCCGTTGCCTTGCTCACAAGCGGTATCGTTTTGTCGATGGTCGGTTTTGATGAATCAATCGATGTACAATCTTTAGCAACCCTCACAAACCTGCGAATTGCCGATATTCTGATCCCGGTGGTAACAGCCATCGTGGCCATGATCATTGTTTGGAAATATGACATCACCGAGGAGAAAGCTTTCGAGATCAGGCAGGCACTGATAACCAAGCGGGGAAAAGTAAAACATCAGGGAAATGAAAAACCTGAAGAACAAAAGGCAACTGTTCATTCAACATGAAAATGAAGCAAGTATACATATCAACCCTTGTTTTGATCCTTTTGGTGAGTTGTCAGAATATGTACAATAAACTTCAGGTTTCTGTTTATGAAACCTCTGCCAACGGGCATAAACTGGAGAAAATCACACCAGAATCCGAAGCTGATGATCCTGTAATTGTGAAGCTAATTCCC
>JAGQVF010000180.1 GCA_020438135.1 Bacteroidales bacterium
TTTATCTATAAAATTGAAAACCGGCTTTCATGGACAAACGGAGACAATGCCAAACCACAATTTCTCACGTTTGATTTTTCTGTACGGCATTTATATATTGAAAATACGATTGATTCGGTAAAAACTACCTATAATCAACTGATCCCCACCGGCCAAGTGAGTTTCCGGGTCACCGATAAAATTCATTTGAATTTCTTTGGCGATTTTGTGACCGGCAATAGCAATGTGGGCGATTTCAACCTGATCGGCAACATTCAGTTGGAAACAAAACTGGGCATCCTACAGTACGAACTGCAAAACGCCTACCATGAGCCCGACCGGTTCTATCAGCAATATGCGTCAAACCATTTTGTGTGGGAAAACGATTTCAAAAAACAGTATTTCCTGATCAACCGCTTTAAGTACAATTATAAGAGCCTTTCGGCCTGGATGAACATCATGGCCATTGGTAATTTTGTGTATCTCGATTCGCTGGCCATGCCCGATCAGATGGGAAGCAATTTGCAGGTGTTGCAAATCGGGGCTTCCAAATTATTTACCTTTGGCCATTGGGGACTGCGCTTGCGAGCCTGGTATCAAAAAACATCAACCACAAACAGTATCCGTGTTCCTGAACTATTGGGCGATGCATCGCTAACCTACACGCGGTTTCTGTTCAAAAAAGCTGCCATCCTGCAAACCGGGATCGATGCATTTTACAATACGCCTTATGCTGCTTATGCATACATGCCTGCCACGCAAAGTTTTTACATCCAAAATGATAAAGAGCTCGGTGACTACATTTATGCTGATGTCTTCCTGAACTTACAGATCAAAAGATCCAGGTTGTTTCTTAAATATCATAACCTGGGATTTTTGATGGAAGATTTCACTTATTATACTGTGCCTTCCTACCCAATGAAAGATGGAGGCTTAAGGTTTGGGGTTAGCTGGATGTTTTACGATTAGCAGGTTCTATTGCTGTATTTTCTTTTTCCTTTCTTAAAAAAACCATTCTGTTTTATACCCGTATCAGGTACCGGTTTACTGAAAATTAAGGTTCAGATTTTCAGAATGGGAACAGGCAAGGTATCTGCCTGAAATTTAGAATCTTTATAAACTAGGATGCTAAATATTTAATAATCAGGATATTTAGAAACACACTTTTGATAACAGATGGCACATATAGCTTACATATGCCTGATTTTCAATGGTTTTACCACAATCAAAAAATCGGATAATTGGTCCACAACTTTATCAAATGTTTATACATTTGCCATCGTTATTGAGTTAACAATAAAATTTAGAGTATCGTGAACGACGTAATGATTTTTGCAATAGCATCGCTGGGAGGAATCGGAATTGCAGCTTCTGTGATCTTGTATTTCGTGGCCCAGAAATTCAAAGTAGTCGAAGATCCGCGAATCGATGAGGTGGAAGAGTCGCTTCCGGCTGCCAATTGCGGTGGTTGTGGTTATGCAGGATGCCGCGCATTTGCCGAAGCGCTGGTAAAACAAGGCGATGATAAATCGAACCTCGATGGGCTCAATTGCCCGGTTGGAGGAAACGATGTGATGGCCACGGTGGCCAGCATCCTCAGCCTCGAAGTGGAAGAACAGGATCCTTTGATTGCAGTGGTGAGGTGCAACGGCTCCCATGCCAATTCTCCCAAAAAAGTAATGTACGAAGGCGCAACATCCTGTGCATTCGCCCACAATCTGTTTTCTGGCGAAGGCGGATGTTCATTCGGTTGTCTCGGACTTGGCGACTGCGTGAAATCCTGTGATTTCGATGCGATCCACATGAACTCCGAAACCGGCCTGCCCGAAGTAAATGATAAATGCGTGGCCTGTGGTGCCTGTGTGGAAGCCTGCCCACGCGACATTATCGAATTGAGGCCCAAAGGCAAAAAAGACCGGAGGATCTTCGTAAGTTGCGTGAACAAAGAAAAAGGAGGCCCGGCAAAGAAAAACTGTGATGTGGCATGTATCGGCTGCGGAAAATGTGTGAAGGTTTGCCCGTTTGATGCCATCACCATGGAAAACAACCTGGCCTACATCGATCCGATCAAATGCCGGCTCTGCAGGAAATGTGTTCCCGAATGCCCCACGGAAGCGATTCATGAACTTAATTTCCCGATCCCAAAAGTTAAAAAAGAACCGGTTGCAGTAAGTCAGCCAAAGGTTCAGGATGTAAAATCCATCAAAGAAGAATCTCCTGCTGAAGCTGTTAAAGAACCCAAATCAGCACCTGCTGAAAAACCGGAAAAACCGCAGGAAAAACCGGAAGATAAAACAAACGAAACGAACTAGTTAAATCAAAATATTCAGGAATGTTCAAGACTTTTAAATTAGGTGGGGTTCATCCGGCAGAAAACAAATTGTCGGAGGACAAACCCATTCAGGTTTTACCCATTCCCAAAATCGCCTCCATCCCGTTTTCACAACATTTGGGTGCACCGGCCAAGGTGCTGGTAGCCAGAGGCGATGTTGTTAAGGCAGGTCAACTGATCGCCAAAGGAGAGGCTTTTATTTCGGCCAATATTCATTCCTCCGTTTCCGGGAAAGTGCAAAAGATCGACAATATTGTCGACACCAGCGGATTCAGACGTCCGGCGGTGGTCATAGCAGTAGATGGCGACGAGTGGGAAGAGTCGATCGACCGGAGCCCCGAATTAAAAACAGAGATCACCCTGGGTCAAAAAGAGATCATTCAAAAGATCAACGACATGGGTGTGGTTGGTTTGGGTGGAGCAACATTTCCCTCGCACGTAAAACTGATGGTTCCCGAAGGCAAAAAAGCCGAAGTATTGATCATCAATGGTGTAGAGTGCGAACCTTACCTCACCTCCGATCACAGGTTGATGCTCGAAAAAGGAGAAGAGATGCTCGTGGGTGTTCAGATACTGAAAATCGCACTGGGTGTTAACAAAGCGATCATCGGCATTGAAAATAATAAACCGGATGCCATCAAACATCTGTCTGACCTTGCTCAAAAACATGAAGGGATTGAAGTGCAGGGCCTCAAGGTGAAATATCCGCAGGGCGCTGAAAAACAACTCATCAAAGCACTGATCAACCGTGAAGTTCCTTCAGGCAAGCTCCCCATCGAAGTGGGCGCTGTGGTGAATAATGCAGGAACCGCTTTTGCCGTGTATGAGGCTGTTCAGAAAAACAAACCCCTGATGGAACGGGTGGTTACCCTCACCGGTAAATCGGTGAAAGATCCCGGCAATTTTATGGTCCGCATCGGCACACCCATTTCCGAATTGATCGAAGCTGCCGGCGGCCTTCCGGAAGATACCGGCAAAGTTATCGGCGGTGGCCCGATGATGGGAAAAGCGCTCAATTCGCTTGAAGTTCCTGTTGTTAAAGGAACATCAGGTATCCTGATCATGCCTGAGAAAGAATCGCAGCGCGAAAAGGTGTTGCACTGTATCCGTTGCAGCAAATGTGTTTCGGTTTGCCCGATGGGCCTGGAACCATACCTGCTCGAAAAGCTCGTGATGTTTGAAGACTGGGATCGCACACAATCCGAAAAGGTGATGGACTGCATCGAATGCGGATCGTGCCATTACACCTGCCCGGCCAATCGTCCGTTGCTCGATTACATCCGACTCGGAAAAAATAAAGTGGGACAGATCATGCGCAGCCGCGCCGGTAAATAATCAAAGAATTGTTTTGGATAAAGTAAATACACAGATATGAATTTACTCAAAGTTTCAGGTTCACCCCATGTTCATACCGACAACTCGGTGAAAAACATCATGTATGGGGTTATCTATGCCATGATACCTGCCATGCTGGTTTCGGTCTATTTTTTCGGGCTGGATGCGCTGCGGGTAATGGTACTTTCGGTAGTGGCCTGTTTGCTGGTTGAATACCTGTTGCAGAAATATGTGGTAAAAACCGATGTCACCATCTGGGACGGATCGGCGATCATCACAGGGATATTGCTCGCCTTTAATGTGCCGAGCAATTTGCCCTGGTGGATCATTCTGATCGGTGCCATCGTTTCGATCGGGGTGGCAAAAACCTCTTTCGGCGGACTTGGCAAAAACATATTTAACCCTGCATTGGTGGGAAGGGTATTCCTTTTGATCTCCTTCCCGGTGCAAATGACCAGTTGGCCCGTACCAAAACCTATCGGCGGAACCGCTTTGACTGATGCCGTGACCGGCCCCACTCCATTGGGTATTATGAAAGAAGGTTTGGCTGCCGGACAATCGGTTCAGGAGATCATGCCCGAAATTCCAAATTATGTGCAAAATTTGATGACCGGATTTCAGGGGGGCAGCCTCGGTGAAGTTTCGGCCATTGCCCTGATTCTCGGTGCGATTTATATGCTCTACCGGAAGATCATCACCTGGCATACGCCTTTTGCTTATCTGGGCAGTGTTGTCATTTTTTCAGGCATTTTGTGGCTGGTTGATCCCACACAATTTGTGGATCCGCTTTTCCACCTGGTAACCGGAGGTATGATTCTCGGGGTGTTTTACATGGCCACCGATATGGTTTCATCACCGATGTCGACCCGTGGACAGCTTGTGTTTGGCGCCGGTGCCGGCATACTGACCATTCTTATCCGTGTGTTCGGGGCGTATCCCGAAGGGGTATCCTTCGCCATTCTCATTATGAACGGTTTTGTGCCTTTGATCGACAGGGCCTTTAAACCGGCACGTTTTGGTGAAATGGTGAAAAGTTAAAAACAAGAGGTTAAAATTGATATTGATTAATTCAAAATAGAGATCAAACATGGCTAAAAAAGAATCATCCTTTGTGAATATGGTGATCACGCTGTTTGTAGTGACAGGTGTGGCTGCACTGGCGCTCGGAGGGGTTTATAACCTCACCAAAGAGCCCATTGCCATAGCCAAACGATTGAAGATCGAAAAAGCCATCGGTGAGGTGCTGCCCGAATTCGACAGCATCACCGAATTTAAATCGATGCCCGAAGGAGGCAAAGATTCGCTCACCTTTTACCAGGCAACAAAAGCCGGAGAGCCGGTTGGGACTGCGGTTCGGACCTATACAGATGACGGCTTCAGCGGCAGGTTCTGGATCATGGTTGGCTTTGTGGATGGTGACGTAATTTCAGGAACTTCCGTTCTGGAGCATAAGGAAACCCCCGGACTGGGCGATAAAATGAGTACCGCCTGGGCAGACCAGTTTAAAGGAAAAAATTTGAACGATTTTAACCTGAAAGTGAAAAAAGACGGTGGCGATGTGGATGCCATTACGGCTGCAACCATCAGCTCGAGGGCTTTTTGCGATGCCACAGAACGCGCTTATGACGAACTAAAAAAGCAGGGAGGAAACTAAAATGAACCAGGTACAAAATTTCACCAAAGGATTTATCAAAGACAACCCGGTTTTTGTATTGCTGCTGGGTTTGTGCCCCACGCTTGCAGTTACCAGCACGGCCATCAATGGTTTAGGCATGGGACTGGCGACAACCTTCGTTCTGGTTATGTCGAATATCGTGGTATCACTGATCAAATCGCAGATTCCGGATAAGGTGCGTATCCCGTCCTTTATCGTGATCATCGCTTCGTTTGTGACCATCGTGGAACTCACGATGCAGGCTTATGTGCCCGACCTGTTTGAATCGTTGGGTATCTTTATTCCGCTGATCGTTGTAAACTGTGTAGTATTGGGCCGTGCCGAAGCTTTTGCTTCGAAAAACAATCTCGGTTCCTCTATCATCGACGGATTGGGAATGGGCCTTGGATTTTCTTTTGCACTCACCCTGCTTGGGGCTGTGCGGGAATTATTCGGCAGCGGATCATTTTTCGGAATGAAATTTATTCCGGGTGATGCCATCCTGGTGTTCATCCTTTCGCCCGGTGCGTTTATTACTCTCGGATATTTAATTGCTTTGCTCAACAGAATGAAAAAAGCGTAATCACTGAACTTAAAATTGTAAGAAAATGGAATATATCATCATCATCATCGGTGCGATTTTCGTAAACAACATCGTGTTGAACCAGTTCCTCGGGATCTGCCCGTTTATGGGTGTTTCCAAAAAGATCAACACGGCCGTGGGCATGGGTGGAGCTGTGCTGTTTGTGATGACGCTGGCCACCATCGTTACATGGGTGATCCAGAATTATATCTTAAATCCGCTGGGATTACAGTTTCTGCAAACGATCTTCTTTATTCTGGTGATCGCCTCGCTGGTGCAAATGGTTGAGATCATTCTGAAAAAGGTCTCCCCTGCCCTGTTCCAGGCGCTGGGGATCTTTCTCCCATTGATCACTACAAACTGTGCCGTGCTTGGTGTTGCCATTCTCACCATTCAAAAAGAGTTTAACCTGATGGAAGGTGTGGTGTATGCCATTGCCAATGCCATCGGTTTTTCGCTTGCACTGGTGCTTTTCTCGGGCATCCGCGAACATCTCGACCTGATGGAGGTCCCGAAAGGGATGCGCGGTGTACCTATCGCCCTCGTTACTGCCGGCATTTTAGCCCTTGCCTTTATGGGATTTGCTAATTTGGTGTAGAGAGTATTTTTTTGTTTCAGGTTTCAGGTTCAAGGTTC
>JAGQVF010000181.1:0-10615 GCA_020438135.1 Bacteroidales bacterium
CCATGACGGATGGATACATATTTAAAAGTTCCGGAGTTGTCATTATCAACGGGGCTGTCACCACCACCGTATATACCACGGGGCTCATCGGTCGGAATACCCTCAACTGCAGTTTCACCCGGAGTTGAGTTCAGACCGGCTTTACCTAAAATGATCACACCACCCCATTCTCCCCTTGAGAAATCGGAAACACTTCCATTGAGGTCATCTGCTTCGGAGGTAAAGATAATAGGCTGAGTTTCTGTACCCATTGCCATGATTTTTCCGCCACGGGCCACTATCAATGCGCTTGCATTTTCACCCTGACCGGGTTTACCTTTAATGATGGTACCTTCCTGAATGGTAAGTGTTTGACCGTTATTTACAAACACCAAGCCGTCCAAAATATAAACCTTATCATTGGTCCAGGTTGTTGTACCGGTACCATTTCCATCGTCAGTAACAGTAATGGTTTCAGAAGGTACTGAAGGAGCCTGGTAATTACCGTTGGCCATATATTTTGAAGAAAGAGTCCATCCGGCAGCCCAGTTTGTTGAACCGAAAGCTCCTTTATAATCTACGTTGGTAAACCAACTGTCGGGATTTGAAGCCACGTTTTGATAGGCAGGTCCACCTGCTGTTGGGAGCAAGTTCAACGAATTTTCTGTTGCAGCGTTGGCAAATGCAACACCCGGATCCTGATCGAAAGTATTACCATTTGCGGCATCCTCAAAATATGCCTGTACAGCTGTAATTGCAGCATTCAAAGCGGATACGGGTGCATCCTCAGATGAAACTTCATATTTGGCATTTTGATCTTTGGGTTGCTCGGTAGGGGTGTTATCATCATCGTCATCGTCTTTATCACAAGCAGTAAATCCAATAACGAGTGCAGTAAATAAAACTGCTAATAGTTGAAAATTCAATTTCTTCATGTTACTTAATTTTAAATAAGTTAAATTTGTTTGCTAATCTTTTGCTTGGGTGCAAAAGAAGACCATAATTGATAAGTTAATTTTAACCTGAGGTTAACTTTAAGTTAAGTCTTAAAATGCTTATTTAATGATTATTTAACTTATTTGTAGAGCTAACAAATGAAATAGCGATAATTTTGCCTCAATCATGGACAATAGCAAATTTAAGATCCTGATCGTCGACGATGAAAAGGATATCATAGAGTTTCTACAATACAACTTCGAAAAAGAAGGATTTAATGTTTATACTGCTCTGAATGGAACCGATGGTAAAAAAATCGCCCGAAAAGAGCATCCCGATCTCATTGTGCTTGATATTATGATGCCGGGAATGGATGGTGTTGAGTTGTGTAAGGAACTCAGAGAACTTCCGGAATTTGATAATACACTCATTATCTTTCTTACGGCCCGTGGTGAAGATTATTCTCAAATTGCAGGTTTTGAAGTCGGAGCTGATGATTACATCACCAAACCCGTTCGCCCCAGGGTACTTATTGCAAGAGTAAAGGCTTTACTCAAACGGAAATCAAAAACAGTTACCGAAGAAAACAAAATTGAAATCAATTCGCTTTCCATTAACAAAGACAAACGGGAGGTAATCATCGACGAAAAATCGATACATATCCCGAAAATCGAATTTGAACTACTCCTGCTTTTTGCATCACATCCCGGTAAGATATTTTCTCGCGAAGAGATTTATTCCAGGGTTTGGGGAAATGAAGTATTTGTTAGCGACAGAACTCTGGATGTTCATATCAGAAAATTGCGTGAAAAAATCGGAAAGCATTACATCAAAACAATAAAAGGAGTTGGATACGGTTTCAATGAAGAATGATTCGGTAACGCAGTTATGAAAAACGCTACTCCCATTGTTGTTGCCCGGCTTACTTCTATGCTGGTGTGGCTTTTGATTTTTGTCGTCCTGTTGGCAGTAAAACTTATTTCCCCCGCTTCGGTCGACTGGCTCATCGTTTTTATTGTTCCGGCCCTCGTTGGTATCATTGGTTTTTTCATTTATTACCGGTCGCTAGAAAAGTTTATTTACCGGAAAATCAAACTGATCTACAAAACCATTTATGAAACCAAGCTTTCTGCCGAGGATAAACCTGAAAAGGACAAAATATCGGAAAACATCATTGACGATGCCGAAAGCGAAGTGCTGAACTGGCAACTCAACAAATCAAAAGAAATCCGTAAACAGAAAAAACTTGAAAAATACCGCAAAGAGTTCCTGGGAAATGTATTTCATGAACTAAAAACACCCATTTTTAATATTCAGGGATATCTCGAAACATTGATTGAGGGCGGGATCGATGATCCAAATATCAATATGAAATTCCTGAAAAAAGCCAGAAGCAATGTAAAAAGAATGACCGAAATTGTGGACGACCTGCAAATGATATCCAATCTTGAGGACGGTAGTTTTTCGAAGGTGGATGAGAAATTCGACATTTTTCGATTGGCTTCGGATGTGCTTGAATCGGCAGAGATCAGAGCAAAACAAAAAGGCATTAAACTTGAATTCAAAGAAGGTTGTGAAAAGTCATTTATGGTTTATGGCGACCGTGAACTGATCCAGCAAGTGCTGAATAACCTGATCACCAACTCCATCAAGTACGGAAAACCGGATGGACATACGCACATCGGATTGTACGACATGAATGAAAATGTGCTTGTGGAAGTATCCGACAACGGCATTGGAATCGATAAAAAACATTTACCCCGCATCTTTGAGCGTTTTTACCGTGCTGATAAAGATCGCTCAAGGGAGCAAGGCGGATCAGGACTGGGCTTGTCTATTGTGAAACATATCATCGAGGCACACAATCAAACCGTAAATGTGAGGAGCACCCCGGGAATAGGTACCACTTTTGGCTTTACATTAAAAAAGGTATAATCCACTCAAAGCATACCCTCATCCGAAAAGCTATAGTAATTTTCATCCCCAACGATTATATGATCAAGTACAGGCATATCCAAAACATCGCCTGCCTGCTTGAGTTTACGGGTTAGTTTTATATCGGCATCTGAAGGTTTTACACTTCCTGACGGATGGTTGTGGCAAAGAATGATGGATGTGGCATTGTGATCGAGACCGAGCTTGAATATTTTTTTCGGATCTGCTACCGTTCCTGAAATTCCTCCTTCGCTGATCATTACATCCCTGATTACCTTATTGGCACGGTTGAGCAAAAGTATGTAAAATGCTTCCCAGGCATTATCACCAACAATGCCTATAAAATATTCGAAAACATCCCTGCTGGAGCTGATTTTTTTTCGTTCCAGCACTTCTGCTCCCCTTCGTCTTTTGCCCAGCTCAAGTGCCGCAATTATGGTAATGGCCTTGGCTTCGCCAACACCTTTAAACTTCATCAGGTCGTTTGCGCTTAACCTTGACAGTTCCAGCAAATTGTCTGAGGATGATCTCAAAATCCTTTTTGCGAGATCCACCGCAGATTCATTCCGGCTTCCCGAGCCCATCAAAATGGCAAGCAGTTCGGCATCACTGAGGCTCTGCTTTCCTTTTAGTAATAGTTTTTCGCGGGGCTGGTCACCTTCAGCCCACTGACTGATCGGATAATAATCTTTTGTTAGTTCCATGATTGGTTTTGTATTTCACACGAAGATAAGAATTTTCCAAATGAAGTAGGATGAACATTGCATTTCATCTCTGATTTTTACTTTTCCAGTCATCGAAAATGACGGCTTAGTGGTTGAAACCAACATTTCCGGTACAATCATTTATTTTGGCATACAACTTGAATATTTTCCGACAGGGCGCCCGATTTTTTAGAAACCATTCCGTTCAAAAACGGGAACAAATTGTAAAACTATGAAAAGGTTATTCGAAAAAATTGGGAAAATGATTGAAAAATTGAGTGAAGAACAAGTAACTCGCAGAACAATCAACAGTTTAGCAGCAGCATTAGTTATTCTGATCATATCTTCATGTGTTAAAGAACCCTGGTACGGTCGAGATGGAAAACCTGGTGATACATATATTTCACTCACCTGGCAGGTTGAAGAACCTACCTACGTTGATGCAGGTACACATGCCATTCCACCTCTGTTTTATTATGGTGAATATTACCGGATAAATCCAGGTTATTATGAGCTCTATTACGAAGGAAGGGTTTGGAACGGAATGAGCTATGCCTATTATGCATGGGAAGTAGAATATCAGATCAGGGCCCTTGCCGGCGAACCAGGAGACTGGTATTACAATGGATCGGACGGACCGGATAACTTTTTCAGAATTGAAATGAGCCCGTACGGTCCTTATATCTCAAATGATTACAAAAGTGTTAATGCGGATGAAAATAGCATTGTGGTTTCAGATAATGGAGATACCATCGTAATTAAGCAGGTTTTGGAAGGAATGGAAATGGTAGCAACCTATAAATCTGTCGAAAGGAGAGGGAACAGCAACCAAACTGAAAAATAACAGCGGTCCGGTTATGAAGAGGATCAACCTGTCTGGTTCAAAAAATCAGGCAGGTTTTTATTTTAAAAAAGCTTCAGCAAAAGTGAGATCAACCGGCCGTGTAATCTTAATATTTTCAAAATTTCCTTCCACCAGGTTAATCTTTACACCCAACGATTCAACAACTGTGGCATCATCGGTGAAATGATCCTCGAAATTGCGCCCATAGGCTTCTCTAATAAGTTTGCCATGAAAAGCCTGAGGTGTTTGTATCACCCGGTATTCTTTACGGTTTACAGGTTTTGAGTCATTCCCTGAGATTTTCCGCATCGATTCATTGATTTTCACCGCGGGAACAGCATTCCCTGTTTTTTCGGCCTTTTTAAAAACATTGTGAAGCGTTGTATTATTTGGCAATGGTCTCACTCCATCATGAATTATAGCCAGGCAATCGTCATGTATTTCAGCAAGTCCGTTTTTTACCGATTGAAACCTGGAATCACCTCCTTCAACCACCTGGTGGGCAATCGTAAAGTTATATCTTTTACAGAGTGATTTCCAGAAATCAATAAATGGTTTGGGTAATACAAGTAAGATTGATATCGGATCAGGATAAGCTGAGAAACGCTCGATCGTATGCATCAAAACCGGTTTTCCTGCAATAATATGGAACTGTTTCGGGACTTCGGAATTCATACGTTTTCCTTTACCTCCCGCAACAATGATGAGAAATTTTTCCATTTGAAAATGATTTCAGGGATTCCCCTTCGTTTTCATCAAATGATCAGCATGGCATCACCGTAGGTGAAGAATTTATATTTTTCTTCAACAGCCACTTTGTATGCTTTCATGAGAAAATCATAATCTGCAAAAGCAGCTACCATCATCATTACAGATGACATAGGCAGATGAAAATTAGTGATCATGGCATCGGCCACTGAGAAATCGTATGGAGGAAAAATAAATTTATTGGACCAACCAGCGTAAGGTTTCACTTTTCCTGTAATCGAAACTGCAGTTTCAAGAGCCTTCATTGTGGTTGTTCCCACAGCGCAAATTTTATTTTTGTTCTCTTTGGCCCTGTTAATAATATCCGCCTGGTTCTCCTGTATCTCCATCTCTTCCGAATCCATTTTATGTTTGGTCAGATCCTCAACCTCAATATCGCGAAAGTTTCCAAGACCTGCATGTAAAGTAATCTCTGCAAAATCGACTCCGATCAGTTCAAGCCTTTTCATCAACTCCCTGCTGAAATGGAATCCGGCAGTGGGCGCAGCAACTGCACCTTCATGTTTGGCATAAATAGTTTGGTAACGTTCTTCATCGATTGAGGAAGCCTCCCGATTATGAATCTTTGGCAATGGTGTTTGACCCAAATCCTGCAAAATGGATTTAAATTCTTCGTATGGCCCATCGAATAAAAACCTCAGGGTTCTACCGCGGGAGGTAGTATTATCGATCACTTCGGCGACCAATTCTTCATTTTCACCGAAATACAGTTTATTTCCAATACGGATTTTCCTGGCAGGATCAACCAACACATCCCATAACAGACTTTCCCTGTTCAGCTCCCGAAGCAAAAATACCTCTATCCGGGCACCGGTTTTCTCTTTTTCGCCGTACAAACGAGCCGGAAAAACTTTTGTATTGTTCAATACAAAAACATCACCATCACCAAAGTATTCCAATATATCAGTAAACTTTCTGTGTTCAATACTTTGATCTTCCCGCTTTAAAACCATCAATCTGGATTCGTCTCTGTTTTTGGGTGGGTCGTTTGCAATCAATTCTCCAGGCAAGTAAAATTTAAACTGAGATAATTTCATAATTATTAACCCATTAAATGAATAAAACCTTTTTGAAAAAGGGGTGCAAAATTAGTACATTTGTAACGTAATACCAAAACAATAAAGTATATTTTTCATAATTCCCTGTCTTCATTGACTTCAGGACTAAAATTTTCCAACATTTTTTCAAATTGCATGGGTGTGATCGCATGATCTATTGAAAATTTGCCAATTCGTGTCCGTCGCAACGAGGTGAGGTGTGCTCCACTGTTTAACTTTTTACCAAAATCCCTTACCAGCGACCGGATATATGTGCCTTTGCTGCAAACAACCCTGAAATCAACCTCAGGAATAGCAATACGGGTTAATTCAAAGGTTTCTATCGTCACATTTCTTGGTGATAAATTCACTTTTTCGCTGTTTCGTGCAAAATGGTAAGCACGATTCCCTTTAACCTTAATCGCAGAGAATAAAGGAGGAACCTGCTCAATATCCCCGATAAAATCGAAAACAGCTTCATACACCGCTTCTTGAGTCAGATGATCTGTAGGATATTTTTCGTCAATTTCGGTTTCAAGGTCGAAGGAAGGCGTGGTAGAACCCAACATCATTGTTCCGGTATATTCCTTTTCAAGGCCCATCATTTCACTGATCCGTTTGGTAAATTTACCGGTACACAGGATGAGAAGACCAGTTGCAAGCGGATCAAGTGTGCCAGCATGCCCAACTTTAATCCCCCTGATCCCCGCCTTTCGTGTGATGGTACCCCTAATCTTGTTCACTACATCGAAAGAGGTCCACTCAAGTGGTTTATCGATGAGCAGAACCTCGCCTTCTTTGAAATGAAATGCGCCATTTGAATTTTTCATGCTCTACGAAAACAAATGATAAGACATGGCGATCAGACCAACAATAAAACAGTAGATGGCAAAATATATAAGTTTTCCCCGTTTAACGATCCCGATCATCCATTTACAAGCAAGCAATCCGGAAATGAAGGCCGCAAAAAACCCTACAACAAGGGCTGTAACATTGATATCTGAATTACCTGAAAGTTTCCCGTCCAAAAGGTCTTTCAGGTTGGCGCCAATGATAGGAACCAGCACCATCAAAAAGGAAAACTTTGCAATGCCGTCTTTTTTGTTCCTCAGGATCAATCCCGTTGAAATGGTGGCACCTGAACGGCTGATACCCGGCAACACTGCAAAAGCCTGCGCGATACCAATAATAAAGCTATCCCGATAACTGATCTCTTTATCGTATTGCTTCACGTAATATGAAACGGTGAGTAGTAGTGCAGTGATGGTAAGCATAGCCCCGACCAAAAGCATGTTTCCTGTAAAAAGGGATTCAATTTCTTCAGCAAATGTAAAACCAAGTATAAGCACAGGGATCATCGACACAACCAGTTTGGCGATATATTGTGTTTCATCGTTCCATTTGAAAGCAAACAATCCCCTGAACAAAACCAGAATGTCCTTCCAAAAAACAACAATGGTGCTTAGCACTGTAGCACCATGCACAACCACTGTAAAAATAAGACTTCGTTCAGCATTCACACCCAGTATCACTTTACCGATTTCAAGATGTCCACTGCTACTCACAGGCAAAAATTCAGTTAACCCCTGAATGATTCCTAAGATAAGGGCTTCAATCCAACTCATTATTTAGCATTAAAGGTGAATATTAAATCATGGGGAGACTATACGAATGATTTAGTTCCCGGGTTTTTTCATAATGGCAAAAATCTCAATTACATATCCGGCCAGGATAAGAATGGGTGCCAATGTTAATCTCCTGAAATTAAAAATATCATCACTGAAAACATTGGGGTCGTCGGAACCACCACCGATCATCAGGACAAATCCGACCAAAATAAGGAAAAGACCTGCAAAAAGCAGTTTATAATTTTGCTTGCCAAATGCAAAACCAGTCGATTCGGTTCCCTGTGATTTTTGTTTTTCAGGATTTACTTGCGAGACGGCAGGAGTAGATTGTTTGCTTTTTTTAGCCATTTTAAATTTTTAATTTTTGCAAAAGTAAAACATTGTTTTAATAGTAAAGTTTTTCCGTTTTGATCTTAATATACTTCCTGACTGCAAAATAATTGGAAAGCCAGGTAATGATAATTCCGAGCAACATAACAATACCAAACAACGAAAGGAACATGTCAGGATGTTGCAGATCAACAAGTTCTGGCACCTCTCTGCGTGACAGATAAATTATGCCCGTTAAGAGAATTATCGCCACAAACGATCCGATCATCCCCTGCACAATACCCTTCAAAATAAAAGGTCTGCTGATAAAAGCCCGGGTAGCACCCACCAGTTGCATGCTTCTGATCAAAAATCGTTTGGCATACACCGACAACCGGATGGTATTGTTGATCAATGCAATGGCGATGATCAGCAACAAGCCGCTAAAACCAAGAATGATGATTCCGATCCGTTTTACATTTTTATTAACGATATCCACCAGTGATTCCTGGTACCAAACCTCCTTAACATTATTATTAGCAAGGATTTTATCTTTGATAATCGATAAACTGTCGTTATTGGCATATTCGGCCCTGAACCTTACCTCGATGGTTGGAAGCAATGGATTGTAACCCAGGAAATCTGTAAAATCCTCACCCAGCTCTTTTGTAAATTCCTCGGCCGCATCCTCTTTGGTGATGTATTCGGTAGATTTAACATAAGGGGTGGCATCCAGAATTTTCTGGAGTTGTATGATACCTGCTTCTTTCACATTTTCTTTCATGATGATCGAAAACCCGATGTTCTCTTTCACATAATCGGACAATTTACCGGCATGTAAAATAATCAGCCCGAGTAAACCAAGCATGAACAATACCAAAGAAATACTCACCACCGTAGTGATGTAGGATCCCCTTAAACGGCGCTTATTGTATTTTTCTTCGGATGACGACATACACTTAAAGGCGGCTAATTTACTAAATTTCAGAGGCCGAAGTGCAAGTCGAATGTTAAAGATTCAAAAAAACAATTCGATTACTTTTGCAAAAAAGCGTGTCATGGAAAAGGTAGTTCGATTCGGGTTTTCAAATAAAAAGTTGATGAAGTTCTCTAATGAGATCAGAACCAAAGTGTTTATCAATGAGCAACATGTTACACCTGAAATTGAGTATGAACACGAAGAGGAAGGTCACTATTTTTTGCTTTTTACGAATGAAAAACCTGTGGCTACCGCACGTTGGCGCGAAACAGACAATGGTATTAAGCTCGAAAGATTTGCCTTGCTGAAAGAATACCGAAACCGCGGACTGGGGACTGTTTTATTAAAAGAAGTCATTGCCGATATCAAGTCATTCAACAAAACGATCTACCTGCATTCGCAGGTGAAGGCTGTAAATTACTACAAAAGGTCTGGCTTTGTTGAGGTGGGTGCTCATTTTTGGGAAGCCAGCATCGAACATGTAAAGATGGAATATAAACCAGGGCAGCTCTAGCGCAACATCAATATTTAGTTAAATCGGTTGCTCTTTTCGCGTTTTCCCTTCAAAATAAACCAACTCCTTAAAACCAATATCCTTTATCATAGCCATTGCTTCCGGGAAATATTTGTTCAGTTCCTCAGGATGGTGGGCATCCGAATTGAGCGTGACCGGTATTTTTAAATGGTGAACCTGTTCCAGAATTTCGGGTGAGGGAAAGTAGGTATCGGCTCTTTTTTTATAAAGTCCCCGGGTATTTACTTCCATGATGCAATTGGTTTCGCTGGCAATGAATTTTAATGTTTTCCACACACGATCCTTGTACCAGCTCTCTTCTTCCGAAAAATAACGCTCCTTATTGTGCATTTTGATCTTGTCGAAATGTGCAATAATATCAGGTTTCTGCGTGGCAACCATTTCATGAAGCTGACTGTAATACGCCTCCGCACCGTTTCGACCATGACCGTTAAAAAGTTTATGAAGTCCTTCGTCGTAACGTTCCTGCAGGGGACCATCGATAAACCATAAATCTTCAATTCCCTTTTTCCGGATTAAATGAATCCCGCCAATGGTATAATCCAGATCACCTTCTTTTTCAAATTCGGCAAAATCTTTTGTGATTCCGGGAATAAAATCGATCTCAAGTGATAGTAAAAGATTAATTTTCTTCCTGTATTTGTTTCTTAAATCCCTGACGGTTGAAAAATACGATGTCAGCCGTTCTTCACGAATGGCAAACTTATTTTTGAAAGGAACCGGTGCATGACTTGAAAATCCAAGGGTATGAAAACCCAGATCGATGGCCTTTTTCACATATTCTTCAGGGGCTTCTTTTCCATCACAAAAATAGCTGTGTGTATGTAGGTTAAATGAATGATTCATATTTCTGTTTGTTGAAAAAAGATCAATAATACCGCTCCATCAGCGTCCCCGCCTGCCGGTTCAAAGAAATCTCCAGCAAACGGATCGCCAGTTCCATCTGGATAACGGCATTGGC
>JAGQVF010000181.1:10783-11074 GCA_020438135.1 Bacteroidales bacterium
CTGGTCGGTGATGGAGCTTTTGATGAAGGCATTCACATCTTGTTTGGAGAGGCTGGCGTGGTCCCTGGAAAGTTCAGCGTTTTTTACGGTACGCCGCACGTTGTTCCCGTCGAATAAGTTGAACCGAACCGACACACCGATCAGCGGACCATAGTTTTTGTTGTACGTAGCATAGCCGATCTGGCTGGTGGAGTAGGAATAATTGTACTGGCCCATCAAATCAACGGTTGGGTAATAAGCCGCTTTTTGCACCCGGACATTGGTTTCGGCCACCATCTCCTCCAGCACCGA
>JAGQVF010000182.1 GCA_020438135.1 Bacteroidales bacterium
ATCAAACGTATTTGGTGAAAGCTTTCGTTGAAAACGCAGGTGATACAAATCGACTGAGGTTCAACAGCCAAAACACTGATTACATGTTGTATATACTTGGTTATCTAAATGGGTATTTAGACAAGAACAGGAGTTTTGAAAAGTCCTTCAGACAGGATGCTGAGAATGGAATCCCTGAGTAGACTGAACAGCATAAAACTATTTATTCTCTGGATAATCCGAAGCACGGTTGAGGACCGACAGCAACAATTTGATATCATCTTCGGGCAGTAGAGCAACTCTTTCCAGAATTCTGAAATATAGATTTTCATTCTTGTCAACAGCCAGGGTTTTCAAATACGCTTCAAGCCTTTCTCTGAAAATTTTATAGGTACTTTTTTGAATTCCCGAATCTGATTCAAAGTCAAGCATCGCATGTATATCCGACAGTTCATAAGCGAAAATCATAACAGCCTGGGCAAGGTTCAGCGATGGATAAGTAGTTCTTAAAGGAATGGTAGCAGCCAAATCACACTTTCGCAGAATTTCATTATCAAGTCCACTTTCTTCGCTGCCAAACACAATACCTGTTTTTTTTACGCACTTACCCTTGCTTTTCAGAAATGAAAGCAACTCTTCCACCGGATGGTAGTGCAATTTAACTGACCTTTTACGGGCGGTAGATGCAACAATAAAATCAAGATCAGATACGGCATCATCGAAAGAATCAAATGATTGAATATTATCGAGGATATCACCGGAAGCATGTGCAAGCCACCTCGCTTCTTTCTTTGTGTGGGCATCACTATTTACGACCCGCAATCCTGAAATGCCCATTGTTTTAGCAGCCCTGGCGGCAGCTCCCACATTCTCAGGCAAAGTAACTTCAACAAGAATAAAAACAATATCCATAAATTGTTTTACTGAAGTAGATCTTAATTGTGCAGTTTAGCGGCAAATTCACGGGAGATATAATTGTCGTATGACTCACAAACAGTGGTGCCAAAGGTGATACCTATTTCGAGAAGTGTTTCCCATTCGTGAAGCTTTAGCGAAGAAAGATCCTGCCTTGCCAGGTTCATTTTAAATAAACCATACAGCAACCCCGCATTAAAACTGTCGCCGGCACCGACTGTACTTAACAAATGCGTTTCGGGCACAGGTACTTCAATGTTGAATTTATCAGTCATCAACCTGACCGGCTGCGATGCATCGGTGCAAATTAAATTTTTACAACCCAGAGCACTGATCCTTTCATAAATTTTTTCAGGATCTGTAAGTTGAAATATCAACTTAAAATCATCCATTGAACCTCTTACGATATCAGCCATGGAAATATTTTCATCGATATACAACATCAGTTTATCCAGTTCATGTGCATGTGGATTTCTGATATTCGGGTCATAAACAATAAGAGATCCCTTTTGGCATGCCGCATTAACAAATGCACTGACTTTGCTTCTGATTTCAGGAGCTATAGCAAAAAAAGACCCGAAAAGTAAAAAATCATTTTTTCCTGGCGCCGGGAATTTAATGGCAAGTCGTTTATCCGGATAAATTTTATAGAAATCGTATTGTGCTTCTTCATTTTCATCGAGAAAAGCAAGTGAAATAGCGGTCTTACCATTGCTATACCGGTAGAGGTACTTGCATCCGATGCCATTTTCTCCGAGAAATTTACAAACTTCATTACCAGCATGATCTAAACCAACTTCACTGATCAATGACACCGGCAATCTCAATCTTCCCAGGCTAACTGCAGAGTTAAGCATTGCACCTCCGGGTCGTCCGGCAACAGGTTGTCCGTTTTTGATTAGAATATCGAAAATGGTCTCCCCAATGGTAAAAATCTGACTATTCGACATATACTTTTAGTAATATGATGATAAACCGCAAAAATAAGAGAAGAGATACAAGTGTGAAAAAGTTTCAAAAAAAATATTTCGCAGATATTATACCCGGAATCAACCAAAATGGTTTAAAAATCTTGTATTTAAAATTCCAGGATATTTCTTTTTCAGGCAAGCCATTTTTTTACATTTGCAACAACAAAAGGTTTATCAGAATTGAAAAAGGTTAATATTAAATGGCAGGTGATCGTGATAAGTATGTTAATTCCGCTGTCAGTTGTTTGTCAAATCTCCGGGAAAAAAGAAGCGGTTGCGATCCGAACAACTGAACCTCCGAAAATAGATGCCATATTAGATGAACCTCAATGGGATGAGACTATACCTGCCTCAAATTTTGTTCAGTTTAAACCGAATAACGGCGCGCCTGCTTCATTCGATTCGGATGTGAGGTTTCTTTACGATGATCAGGCCATGTACATCGGTGCCATATTGAACGATCCGCATCCCGACAGCATCAATACCGAACTCAGCGAAAGAGATAACCAGGGAATCGTGGATAACTTCGGGGTTTACATCGATTGCTATAATGATTACCTGACAGCTTACGGTTTTATGGTAACAGCAGCTGGCGTTCAGATAGATCTCAAGTCGACCGAAAGTTATGGAGAGGACGAAAGCTGGGATGCAGTATGGGATAGCCAGGTGGCGATCACCTCTGAGGGTTGGGTGGTCGAAATGAAAATACCATATTCTGCTTTACGTTTTCCCAAAACCGAAAAGCAGGTTTGGGGCCTGCAGATTTTCAGAAGGATCATGAGATACAAGGAAACAACCACCTGGAATTTGATCGATCGTGGGAAAGACGGGATCAACAATCAGGCGGGTATTCTTCAGGGGCCGGAAAACATTAATCCGCCCCTGCGTTTATCTTTTGTTCCTTACGTTTCGGGATATGTCGAAAAAAACCCTGATGCAAAAAACTGGGCCAACAGCTACAACCTCGGACTCGATCTGAAATATGGCTTCAGCGAAAGTTTTACCCTTGATATGACACTGGTACCTGATTTTGGTCAGGTGCAATCTGATGATGAAATTTACAACCTCTCCCCCTTCGAAGTTTATTATGACGAAAAACGACCCTTTTTCATGGAAGGAACTGAACTGTTTAACAAAGGGAATGTGTTCTATTCGAGACGGATCGGCAAAACCCCTTCAGGATTTGGTTCGGTTTCAGATAGTATGACAGAAGGTGAAAAAATCGACAAAAATCCGCAAAACGCTCAATTGATCAATGCTACAAAAATATCGGGCAAAACAAAAAACAAACTTGCAATAGGGGTATTTAATGCCATGACAGCAGATACAAGGGCCACGTTGGTCGACTCATCAAGCGGAAATAGCAGGAATATTATCACAGAACCTTTTACCAACTATAACATGTTCGTGATCGATCAGGCCATTCTTAAAAAATCATTTGTCAGCTTTTACAATACAAACACCTGGCAACCTGAATCAGGTTATTCAGCCAATGTAACCGGAGCAGAAACGAAACTTACAGATAACAGCAATACCTGGGCTATCTGGGGGCAGGGAATCGTAAGCCAGAAATACAATACCGGGATGTCACCAGAATTTGGATATACATATGGTCTGGAAGCAGGAAAAACCAGCGGCAACTTTACATTTAGCTTAACACATCAACTGATCGACGATAATTATGACCCCAATGATATGGGATTTTTAAGTCATAATAATTTTATCTCAGATGGCCTTTCAGTTTCGTATAATATTTATAAGCCGGTATGGCGAATTCTCGACTGGTTCAGTACCGTATGGATGGAGTATAATCAATTATATAATCCCTCTGAGTATACCAGTTTTGAATTGGGTCTTAACAGCCACGGAACATTTAAAAATCACCTGACCACCTGGTTTAATTTTGAATTAACACCTGTTGATGCTTACGATTATTATGAGCCACGTATTGCAGAACGGTATTATGTTCAACCGCCATCCTGGTCGTTTGGTGGTGGTTTGTCACCCGACTACAGAAAACGTTTTGTGGTGGATATCAATTATGGAGTCTGGCAATCGGCCAGATATGATCAATACGGTTTTTGGCTGGGTATTGGCCCACGGTTCAGGATAAGCGATAAATGGTTTGCGGAATATGAATTCAGGATTGATCCGGGGTTTAATGACATTGGTTATGTAGCGGACTCGTTAAACGGAGATGTGCCGGTGATTATCTTTGGTAAAAGAGATAATAAAACATGGGTAAACACCCTTTCGGTCAATTATTGGTTTAATAACAAAACTGCGCTGAATTTCAGAATGCGACATTATTGGCTCACCCTTCAATATCATGAATTTTATGAGCTCAACGCTGATGGCAGTCTCGCCAATACAAACTACAATGAACCGCAAAACCTTGGATTCAATATATTTAATATCGATATGTCTTATGTTTGGAATTTTGCTCCCGGAAGCGAACTTCGACTGGTTTGGAAAAATGCCATTACAAATGAAGAGCAAAATGAAATGATTGAATCTACCATGCACGACATTGAATACAGATTTGGCAGAAATTTTAGAAATACCATACAATCGCCTGCTGTAAACAGTTTTTCCATTAAAATGTTGTATTATATCGATTACCAGTCGCTACAGCGTAAAAACCGTAAAATCAGATAATTCCATTATGGAAAGAGAAATACTTAGCACGAACCGGAAAGCATTGAGGATCAACCTGAATGATAGTATTTACGGAACCATTGCCGAAATTGGTGGCGGGCAGGAAGTGGCCCGCAACTTTTTCCAGGCTGGCGGAGCTTCCGGTACGGTTGCCAAATCTATTTCAGCTTACGATAAACAGTTTAGTGATCATCTCTACAACGAAAATCAGGGAGGACGTTATGTTTCCGAAGACCGGTTGCTGAAAATGCTCCACACCGAATACCTTGAACTGATCCAGCTCTTATCGGAAAAAACAGGACAACAACATAGATTTTTTGCATTTGCTGACACCGTAACCACCTTAAATTTTAAAAAGGATAACGAAGCCCATGGCTGGTTGGGAGTTCGTTTTCAGCTCAAACCCGGTTTTTCGGCAAATGAAGTGGTTATGCATGTGAGATTGCTTGAAACTGATACCCTGCTTCAGCAAAATACACTTGGCATTCTGGGTGTCAACCTGATCTTTGCCTGTTTTTATCATTATGACACGCCAAATACCTTTTTGCAATCGTTGCTCGACAACATATCCCGCGACCGCATTGAGATCACCATGATCAGGATGGGAGGTCGGGAACTCGACTACGTAGATAACCGCCTGCTGGCCGTTCAGTTGGTTAAAAACGGTATGGCCCGGGCCATTATGTTCGACCGCCACGGGAATGTTTCTGAACCTGCCGATATGTTGTATAAAAAAAATGTACTCGCATTTCGTGGAAGTTTCCGACCTATCACTTATGTGGGTTTCGACATGCTGAAAACTAGCTATAGCCTGTTTAAACGCGATGAAGATTACCGAAAGGAATCGACGCTTGCTTTGTGTGAAATTACCATGCACAACCTGCTGGCCAAAGGCGAACTGGATGAGCGTGACTTTCTTGCACGAGTAGACCTTTTAAACGGAATGGGTCAACATGTGATGGTTTCCTCGATCAGTGAATATTACAAACTTGTCTCCTATTTTTCAACCTTTCAGATCAAGAATCTACGGATCGTAATGGGTATTCCTGATTTTCTGCATGTGCTGAACACTGCCTACTACACCAATCTTCGCGGTGGAATTTTAGAAGCATTGGGCAAGTTATTTACCGAAAACATGAAGTTGTATGTTTATCCTACCATTTCTTCAGTTTCGATAGATGATCCCACAAAAGGAGATTTCTTGCTCACTTCCGAAAACCTTCCTTTACCGGAAGATTTGACCGATCTCTATAAATACCTCAAGAAAAACCGGAAAATCCTTGACATCCCAAATGTGAAAAAGGAATGGCTATACATCAACTCGCGACGGGTGCTGAGAATGATACAGGAAGGGATTCTCGGTTGGGAAAAAATGGTGCCGAAATATATCGAAACCCAAATCAAAGAGAAAAAACTATTTGGATTTATTCAGCCCGATAAATCGAAATACCGGATTGATTAACTCAACGTTAATCCCTTAGGTAAATGTACTGCATCTGTTTGTTTTATCGTAATTTTGCCCTAAAATTATACGCATGCCCCAAACACCCCTTGCTGAAATACTCCGACCTCAAAACCTCGATGATTACATCGGGCAGGACCACATTGTAGGCAAAGGTGCCATTCTGAGGCAGGCCATCGAAACCGGAAACATTCCAAGTATGATTTTCTGGGGTCCTCCGGGTGTAGGAAAAACAACCCTAGCTTCAATTATTTCAAAACAATTGAACCGGCCATTTTTTACTTTAAGTGCCATCAGTTCGGGTGTAAAGGATGTTAGGAATGTAATCGCCGAAGCTACCGATACTGAGGGTGGAGCTATTTTGTTTATCGATGAGATTCATCGTTTTAATAAATCGCAACAGGATAGTTTGCTGGGAGCAGTTGAGAAAGGGATCATTACCCTGATTGGTGCAACCACTGAAAATCCTTCATTTGAGGTGATCTCACCACTTCTGTCGCGCTGTCAGGTGTATATCCTGAAAGAACTCAACAAGGAACAATTGCTCGAATT
>JAGQVF010000183.1 GCA_020438135.1 Bacteroidales bacterium
TGGCTTGCGAGAATAATCGTGATCCCTCCCTCCGCAATCTGGAGGATAAGTTCCCTGATTTCTGCAATTCCTTTGGGGTCAAGACCATTTGTCGGTTCATCGAAAATGAGCACCTCCGGATTTCCGAGTAAAGCCGCAGCAATTGCCAGCCGTTGTTTCATTCCATACGAATAGGTTCTGAATTTCGATTTTCGCCTATCGGAAAGTTCAACAGCTTCCAGCACCCGGTCGATATCTTTTGTGCTTACTTCCTTGATACCGGCGATGATCTCAAGGTTTTTTTCAGCAGTCAGATAAGGATAAAAAATGGGTTGTTCAAGTATGGCACCGATCTTTTTCCGGTCGTGTTTGCTGTTTTCACGGTTAAACCATCTGAAACTTCCGCTATCGGCGTTGATCACGCCAAGTAAAATTCCAAGTGTAGTTGTTTTCCCGCTTCCATTCGGACCGAGGATCCCATAAATATTTCCTTTCTCTATATCCAGGTTAAGGTTATCAACAGCCTGGATTTTTCCATATCTTTTGTTAAGTTTTTGTATGCTTACTATTGGCTCCAATGAAATTATTTAATATGTGAAGTTGGCAAATGTAATGATTTTCGGTGGCTTCTTTTGGTATTCTGTCTTCAGGCATTTTTCAATCGACAAAGGGATGATAAGCCGGGCTCATTGATGAGCGGTTAAAAGGGGAATGGAGATAAGGATTTCGACCATTTGAAAACTCAACCTGCCCTTCAATAAAAACATTGTCGCCCAGTTTGTATTTAGCTCCCATCATAACACCTTTGTATGAATCATTAAACATTGCAGAATTTTGTCGTACTGAAGGCGGTTTCCTGCTCAGATTTATATCGTGAAAAGCGGCACCGGTAAGTGTCAGGTTTTCATTCATCTGGTAGGCTCCTTCAACGAAAAGCAGCGAACCGGAAAAACCACCTGCTGTAAGGGATTGATCGAAAGGAGAATATACATAATTACCGGTATTCCGGTATAATGTCATCCCGGTGCTGATAGAAAATCTTTTGCTAAGTGGATAACTGATCCGGGGTGATACAAATGTTCCGAAAGAATTTCCATACACCTTTGAAAAGCCAAAAACAGTTCCCATTTCCAACGAAAATGAAGGTTTTTGAGTTTTCAGAACCTGAGATGAATTTTCGGATATAAGGGTATCATTTCTATTCAGATATGGATTAAAATCCTGGCTAAAAATGGAATCAGCCCATATCATCAAAATTATTACGTAAACATATCTCATATTACGAAACATTGGTAATTCAGGTAAAAAACGACTAAACCTTTAAAAAATTACAACAAAAAATCTATTTTGATGCAAGACTTTTAAGGTCCATTTTTTTAGCAATACTTTTAACAAAATCAAGATCTTCCTGTTGGTTTGCTTCAATGCTTAAGAAAAACCGGTTACCTATGCCAAGCGCAATTTTACCTTCCTTGTCTTTTTTTCTGAACTCTTCCCAGCCGGCAATGTCATCTTCCCATTGTACTGATCGGGCTATCTGATCATCATTCTCGAAGCTCATCCCCGCATTCCACATGGCTGTAGCTGCCTGGTACATGTTGATAGCAGCTTTGTAATCCAGCAAGGTGATTTGGATATATCCTCCGGAGCTATTGGTAAACTTGATATCAGCACTCGAAAACGACATCCCCTGCATATTTGTTGTCTGACCCCCGGGTTCACCGGCTTCATAACCGCTTATCGAAGCAGGAAGATATCCCTGCAGTTCTTTATAATTCATTGCTTCCTCCTGGCTCTGAAGTGATAACGAGGCAAATAGGAGAAATGCAAAAATGGTAGAGAAATAAGTCTTTTTCATATTTGATGATTTTTGTTTGTTTTGTTTGTTGATGAACCGGGTCTTTAAAATTCAGGAGACCAGGTTAAATTTGCAGCCTGCGTTAAAATTGGAACAAATCGGCTCAAACTATAAAAATGTAAATTTACAAACAGGTTAAATTTAAAAATTTTGCGAAAGGTAAAAATAGACCTATTTTTTCAGTGAAGTTTAAAATTTCTGTTAAAAATTAAACCTTTGGGCTATTTCCGCATCGAATCATTGTCAGATAAAAATTAATGAGTGCGTTGATTTTGAGAGAAAATGCAGAACAGCAGATTTTAGAATGGGTCCGGACAAAAGAAACTGCAACCCGTGGTTTCCGGTTACTGGTAGATCATTACAATGAACGAGTTTACTGGTTGATCAGGCGAATGGTAATCGATCACGATGAAACCGACGATCTCGTTCAGGAAACCTTTATTAAGATCTGGAAAAATCTGGATGGTTTTAAAGGCGACTCTTCTTTATTTACCTGGATTTACAGAATTGCTACAAACGAAGCCCTGCGATTTTTAAAAACAAAAAAAAGAAAGATAATGCTATCTCTATCCGGCTATGAAGAATATTTGGCAAAGCAGATAGATGGTGATAGCAGTATTTCTGGAAATGAAATCCAGAAAAAATTACAATTAGCCATTTTATCACTTCCTGAAAAACAAAGATTGGTCTTTAACATGAAGTACTATGAGGAACTCAAATATGAAGAAATGTCCGAAATTCTTGGAACCTCAGTCGGGGCTCTGAAAGCTTCGTACCACCATGCAGTCAAAAAAATTGAACAATTTGTAACTGATCATTAAACCTTTTGATAATCAATAAATCCAAAAAGTGATGTCAGAAAAAAATGCACATATTAACAACAACCCTGATCGGCAGGAAATTGACCGGAATCTCAGCAATACCTTTGGCCGGGTGAACCCCTTTGTTACACCGCAAGGATATTTTGAGAATTTACCGCAACAGATTATGAAACGGATCAGGAAAGAAGAGGCAGGCAAAAAGAACAGTGGTTTAAACGTGTTGTTCAAACCCTACAGTATTGCCGCTATTTCGTTGGCGGCTGCGGCCTTGTTGTTTATCGCTTATGTGTTGTTTATACCCGGCGATGAGGAGAAAGCTGAGCGGATATCTGCAATATCCCTCGACGAGTTGCTGGAGTATAATCCTGAGTATATTACAGATATGGATGAGTGGTTGCTTATTGAAACTTTGTATGCAGATAATGAGACCGAAGCTTATCCTGATGACTACGACCAAAGCCTCGATTTCGATTCGACCATAACAAATGATGATATTTTAAATTATATGATTGAAAATGATTTAAGTGAAACTTTTTATGAAAACCTCTAAATTTTAAAACATGAAAACAATTAATGTAAACATTCAGCGCGCGCTGTTATCTGTTGTTCTTTTGATGACAGGCATCTCACTAATGGCACAACATCCGCATGACCGGATGCCTCCGGACCGGGATAAAATCGAAGCCCATAAAATTGCTTTTATTACCGACCGGCTTAAACTCACTCCACAGGAAGCTGAAAAGTTCTGGCCTGTTTATAATGCCCATTTTGAAAAAATGGAAAAAGAGCGCAAACAATTCAGAGATGATCACGATCTGCCTCCGGAAGAGGTTCTTGAACTTTCAGATGAAAAAGCTGAAGCGTTTCTTCAGGAAAGCATTGACCATGAGAAATCGATGGTTAAAGACCGCATTGCTTTTATGGAAGAATTAAAAGGTATTCTCCCTCCGCAAAAGATCATTGTTTTGTTTGGTGCAGAACAGGAATTTAAGGTCGAATTAATGAAAAGGGTTGCAGGGCACGATAGGCCCCACCGTTAATTTCAGGTTGAACCGTGGAGAAGATCCTACCGCCAGTTCTCATATGATTTTGCCAGGCTAACAGTAGATTCGTCAGGGTCGGTGATATGAGTGGTCAGTTCAAGGGTCTTCTCTGATTTATCCCAAAAAACCACCGGCATGATCTCACCTCCAAATTCGCCGTTGCTCTGGTAAAATGATTCACTATCAAGAAAATTTCCAACATTGAACATATAGGGACCTTTGTTATCATATTGATACAGGCCAACATCTGCAAGGTTTTCGAAATCGATGATAACCTCTCCACATAAAATCCCATCTTCAATAAACAATCGTTTGCTTCTCACAAGCGCTTTTTCATAATCCTTTTCTAACTCGTCACCTTCGATGTAAGTGCCGATCAATTCATCAAAATCCCCCTCCGAAACGTCAAGGGTATCATCTTTCATCGACATGATATTGATAAATTTAATGGTAAGTGTACCGGAGTTGTTGTCTTTTAACTCAAAGGTGTATTGCTTTTTTTCGACAGTCAGGCAACCGGATAATAAACCGAGCAAGCCGATAAACAAAATGGGAAGTGATTTTTTGCTGTTCATGGGTTGAAATTTGTTGTAAAAATAAGATAAAATGAAAAAGCTTCTACCCGTTTCTGAAGCCGATTTATATAGTTTTGTAAAAAAAACGATATGAAAGTATCAGTAGAAATAAGTTATTATCCGCTTCAGCCCGAATTCGTAACTCCTATTTTAGATTTTATAAAACGGGTAAAGTCTCATTCAGAAATTGAGGCAGTTACCAACAGTATGAGCACCAGGGTTTTTGGCGAATATCGTCATGTTATGAATGTGTTGACCCTGGAGATTGAGAAATCATTCGAGGTGCCCCATTCAGTGTTTGTAATGAAGGTGATCAATGCGGATCTTAAAGATTAGCGTGGTTATACTGCGGCATTTAGTTTTTGCTGAAAGGCTTTTGCTTTTTGGGCTGGGGTGTAAACATCATCGGCATTTTTCCAGGTTTCATTGGCCTTGTTGATATATTCAAGCGCTTTTTCTTTATCACCTTTTTCGTTGTAATAAAGAGCTGCTTCATAAAAGGTTTTCGGACTGGAGGGATGTCTTTTGATGGCCTCCTGGATAAATTCCTCAGCCATTTTCATGTTCCCATTTTCACGGTAGCTTCTCGACATCCATCGGTATATGGCGCTTTCTCCGGGTTTTAGATCCAGATATTTTTGATAACTGATGATGGCTGAATCATACTTTTGCTGAAGTTCGGCAATCCTTCCTTCTGCATAATAAATGTTAGGCAACAGGGTTTGTTCTCCAAATCCCTCGATAAGTTCTTTTGCGGTCGAAATGTATTGTTTGGCTTTTTCAGGTTCACCGGTTTCGATGTAATAGAACAAATATCCGAAAGCAGAAACCTTATCAAAGGGTGGCTGAAACTGCGTTTCGATCTTCGTCAGCAAATTCATCGCTTCTTCATCTTTTCCTGCTTCATTATAAATGCTGATAAAAAAGGTTCTGAAAACCATGATTCGGAGAGGAGGCAAAATGTTCTCAAGCAGATCAAATCTTTTTTGAAAATAGTCGAATGCAAGTTCGATTTCACCCAATATCTCGTGGTAACTTTGAAATCCATCATAAATCCTGACAGAATCGGTTGCCGTTTTACAATTTTGCATTGCTCTTTCCAACAATTGACGGGCTTCTTCAAACCTGCCCTGCTTAAGATAAATGGCATTGATTTTATGAATGATGCTTGTATTTTCCGGATCAATTAACAATGCATTGTTGTAATTCTCAAGTGCTTTTTCAAAATTTATCTGAAGCTTGTAGCTATCGCCCAAATTACTGTAAGAGGTATAATCCTGCGGGAAATTATCTTTATACAATTGATAATAATAAATGGAAGAGTCATAATTTCCGACCAGTTCGTAAATATTTCCGAGTGATTTTACATATTCAAAATCATCGGGTGCAATTTTAAGGATGTATTTATATTGCGAAATAGCTCCCTTGAAGTTGTTTTTCATCAGGTAACGCTGCGCCAGGACCATGCGGGCTTCGATATCATCGGGGTAAAGGTCGGTCCACATTTTTACGACCGCGTTGGCCTGATCGGGATTTTGTTGTGTGAGATAGTAAAAGAATTTCGCATAATAGAGTCTTTTTTCGGGCAGCTTGTATTTCAGCTTATTAACAGTTATATCAAGGGCTTGCATCGCTTTCTCAGGTTGATTGTTGTTAAAATAGTACTCGGAAAGTGTAACCAGGGCGGCTGCAAATTCATTGTCCGTTTCAACGGCTTGTTCGGCGTAGGCAAGTCCTTCTTCCCAGTTGTTATTGAAAAAAATCTCGTAATTACTTTTTGTAAACGCTTCGAAAGCTTCAATTGAAGAAGTATATATTTCGCTCACCGGCAGATCGGTTGACTCTTCGATGGATGCCTCCGGAATGTCAAGTGATTTTTTCAGGCTTAGGTTTACTTTGTCGATCAGTGCAAATATGTCTGTGCTTGTTTCGGTAAAATCATTGGTTAATTTGCCGTTTTTCGTTTCGTAAAGTTTGATTCTGATCGACCAGTTTTCATCTGATTTATCGAATGTCCCCGAAACAAAGTAGTTTTTATGGTGATATTCAGCGATTTTTTTCATCAAGAGCAGGGGCACTTTCAAACCGGTTGGATAGCCTTCCCTGGCAAAATTATCAACGTATCCAAAGGCCGATTGACTTTCAACCAACCTGTTTTGAGCCAGGTCATAATCAAGGATCTGGGTAATACCGTATTGCAGCCAGTCAAGGTTCTTGTTTCCCGTTTGATTATCAAAAAAGAACAAGGCGACTTTTTTTCTGAATTCGCTTTTCAGGATGGTATGGGTAACACTTTGCCCCTCCTCATTTTGTACGGTTAAGGTTGTGGTTGCTGCACCCAGGTCTTTACCCTGGAAAAGGAATACGGCCAGAATGATTGTTAACAAAGCATTTACAGGCAGTCCCACAAGCTCGATCTTGTTCCAGCCTCTTTCTTTACGATTCGAATGAAAATAGGTGAGCAGGAATACAGCAGGTAAAAGCGACAAAAGGATTACCCAGGTAAGATCAACCAGGTAAGGCGATAACATGTATCTTCCAACAATTGAAGCCACCGCAAGTTTAATGATCCAGGCGCTGGCAACATACCCTATCATAATTTGAATAACAGCACGATTCCAAAGATCCCTGAAAAATGTCTGAAGACTTTGTTTTTCCTTCAGCGTTACACCTTCAATAAAAACTTCGTAAATGGATACAGCCGATTTAACACCTTTCAGTTCTTTTTTCCCCACAGGCAAAGTAACGATGTCGGTTTTATTCTGTAACTGACTCCTAACATCTTCTGAAATGCAAATTCCGTTTGGTGGCGCGAGAGGTTCAATCCTGGCTGCTGTATTAACTGCTGAACCAAAAACATCACCACCCCTAAAGATCACATCACCAATGTGGATACCGGCTCTGATTGTTAATTCTTCATCTTTGAGCCTTTTTTGCACGGCAATGGCAAAACGAACGGCTTCAACCGCACTCCCGAACATCATCAGCAAGCCATCTCCGATTTCCTTAATGACTTCTCCGCCAAAAGATTCAACCAGGGGAAAAATAATCTCACGCTGCTTTTGGAGCAGTTGCATTGTTCTGAGCTCATTTTCCTCCATTTGTTTGGTGTAACCCACTACATCGGTGAAAACAATTGCGGCTAATTTATGATCTTCTCTTGCCATGAAAGGTATTTTTGTTACAGATTTTCAAAAATAGAATATTTTATGCAACCACCATTATAAACCCTATGCCATGGACATTGTTTATTTTAACAGCCTGATCGTCGGCAAGGTGTTTCCTGAGCTTGCTTACAAATACATCAAGGCTTCGGCTGTTAAAATAGCTATCGCTATCCCAAACTTCTTTTAAAATCTCCTCTTTTTTAAGAACTTTATTTCTGTTTTTATTTAAAAAAAGCAGTAACTCTGCTTCACGTGAGGTAAGCCGCTTTGTTTTGCCACCAATACGGAGTTGCATATTGTAATAATCAAATATGTAAGAGCCGATTCTGAAGATGCCGCTTGCCGTCCTGTTTTCTCCTGTAATTCTGTTTCGTTTCAGAAAAACTTCTATTTTAAAGATCAGTTCCTCAATGCTGTAGGGTTTGGTAATGTAATCATCACCACCTGATGTAAAACCCTCAAGCCTGTCCTCCTTCATCGATTTGGCCGATAGAAACAAAATAGGGATATCGTGGTTCATTTTTCGAAACTTCCGTGCAATTGAAAAGCCATCGATGCCGGGCAACATTACATCCAGAATACATAAATCAAAGCCGTTATGTTGAAATGCATCAAGAGCCTCCTGTCCGGTTTTGCACAAAACGATCTTATAGCCCTTTACTTCCAGGTTGTCCCTGGTAACAAAGGCAAGCTGGGGATCATCTTCTACATATAAAATTTTTGGCTGGTTTTCTGTCATTTTTTATTGATTTGTCATGGGAATACTGATTTTAAATACACTTCCTTGTCCTGGCGAACTTGTTAATTCCAGTTTCCAACGATGGGCTTTAGCAATGTTTTTTACATAATTCAGTCCTATCCCGAATCCTTTAACATCATGCACATTGCCGGTAGGAACCCTGAAAAATTTATCAAATATTTTTTTTTGATATTTTTTATCGATACCAGGTCCGTTATCCGAAACGAAAATCTCAAGGTTTGAATCCACTTCGCGTGTTTCTATAATCACCCTGGTTTGTTTGCCCGAATATTTCACAGCATTATCAACGAGGTTGTAAATAACGTTTGTAAGGTGTATTTTATCGGCACTAACCAAAGGATTTTTTGCCCTGTCCTGTACAATGATCTCACCCTCATTTTCATCCAATTTTAGCTTAAAGCCTGAAACTACAGAAGCTATCACGGCGTGTACATTTATTTCGGATAATTGTAACTTTATTTTATTTTTTTCAAGGCGGGCAAGTTGTAACACCTTTTCAATTTGCTGTTCAAGACGAGTGTTTTGATCGAGAATAATGCCTGCATAGTTTTTTAACCTGCCGGGATCATTTACAATTTCAGGATTTGCAAGTACGCTTGCTGAAATACCTATGGTTGATACCGGTGTTTTAAATTCATGAGTCATGTTGTTGATAAAATCTTTCTGGATCTCGGAAAGCCTTTTCTGCCTGAATATGATGAATATGGCATAGCTGAAAAAAACTATTGCGGTAATCAGAACAAATGTTGAAATGATCCAAAGGTTCATTGTTTTAAGGATATATATTGTTTTTGACGGAAAAATGATACCGAAATAATAAGTGAATTCGTCATATTTCTGAAAAGTGCCGGTGATTTTGGCCGATTTGTCTGACGGATTAAAATAACTTCCGAAAACCATTTCATCGGTTTCACAATCGTATATCGCATATTCATAGTCAACATTGATGTTCCGGTATTCAAATTCGGTTTTCAGGTAATGATCCAGAATGCTGGCATCTATCACATCATTGATATCAACGATAAAATAGTTTGATGAGATCTGCCGGACAGGGTTTTCATTGGGCAACTGATGCCCGTTAAATTCAGCCATCTTTTCAGCCACTTTATAAAGGGCAATTTCTACAGTTTGATTGAACTGGTTCTCTGCCAGGTCGAACGATTTATTGACCCAATACAACTGGAATACAATAATTCCGATAATTGATATCGACCCCAGAAGCACAGCTATTCTGATCCGGTTGCTTTTCACGAAAGTAAAATTACATAAAATGAACAGACTGATTTCAGTATATACAGCCAATTTACATTTTTTTACATTTTCAAAAATGGGCTGGGAAGACATAAAAAAAGCTGTTTTTCGAAAAAAACAGCTTGTATACTTTTATACTGAAACTTATCTTCTGATAGCGAGTCTGCCTGTTTTGATCAGGTTTCCATTATGTATCGCTCTGTAAAAATAGAGCCCTTCCGAAAGATCAGAAACCTGTATGCTGGATCCTTTCGACAGATGTGAAACTTCTTTCACAACAGAGCCTGTAACATCAAGTATTTGAATGTCAACATTGCCTATCATTTCTTCAAGATCAACAGTTACACTGTTCGAAGCCGGAACTGGGAAAATATTAACTGCATTCTCATTGAGAACTGTGTTTTCACCTACACCTATTAAAGTACAATCGAAATTAACCGTAACACTTACGGAGTCATTCGGATTATTTTGATCGAAGAAAGTATAAGAAACCACTGAAATTCCTTCATTTCCCCAGGCATAGTAATGACCTGAAAAATCTGAGGTGTTAATTGTATTCCTTTCAATAGTTAGTGGATAGGGCGAAAGGCTAACGGTGGTATCAAAACAAACCAGCCAGCAAAAAGCGCTGTGTGCGCCCGGTACAAGGTATTCATCATAACGTTTTACCAAAACTTCCAAATCTTCATTGCAGGTGTTTTCAACATCGAGAAATACTATCGTTTCATAGTCGCTTGCATCTCCCTCAACGGTAATTTCAGCGTTAGGCTCGAGTTGCTGGCCTTCGTGATGTAGCACCAGACACTGCGAAAACCCTATATATGATAGGAAGATTGCGATTGTTGCTAAGAGTAATTTTGCTTTCATAGTCTATAGTTTTTAATCAATTATCAAATTATTTTTTGCGAAATTATAAATATTCATACATGTCGATCCAAATATAACATCTTTTAACCAATTGTTTTTCAACAAGCCAATTTTTATACTTTTATAGCTTTTATTAAACTTTGGTTACATCGATTCAACATGAAAAAGAACACTTTGTATTTTTTATTACCGATCTTATTTTTGATTTTCTCCTGTCATCAAAAACATCAAAATATAGACAATAATGATGCCACAAGGTTGCATAACCAACTTACCGATTTAGAGTTTAATAATGGTTGGGAGTTATTGTTTGACGGTGAAACCTTGAAAGGATGGCGGGGATTTAAAGAGGAAGGTGCTCCCAAAGGTTGGACAGTTGAAAATGGAAATCTCATCGCATTGGGAAAAGGCGGGGATACTGGTGGTGATATTATTTCAGAACAACAATTCGAAGATTTTGAGCTTTACCTGGAATGGGCCATCGAAAAAGGGGGTAACAGCGGCATCATGTTTCATGTGTTGGAAGGTGATTATCCCACTACTTATGCTACCGGCCCCGAATATCAATTGATTGACGATACAGGTTTCCCGGAAAAGCTTGAAGAATGGCAAAAAACAGGTGCTAATTATGCCATGCACAATTCCGGCAAAAAAAACCTGAAACCGGTGGGTGAATTCAATTCGAGCCGATTGGTCGTTAATGATGGTCATGTTTCTCATTTTTTAAATGGTGAAAAAGTTGTTGAATATGACCTTTGGACCGAGGCATGGAAAGCCCTCGTAAAGGAAGGGAAGTGGGCGGAATACCCCGGATACGGACTTGCCCGGAAAGGGCATATCAGTTTGCAGGATCATGG
The DNA here is from genome assembly GCA_020438135.1 of Bacteroidales bacterium. GTDB lineage: Bacteria > Bacteroidota > Bacteroidia > Bacteroidales > JAADJA01 > JAADJA01. The sequence continues at coordinate 11,179 of JAGQVF010000183.1, forward strand.
TAGTGTGGCGAAATTCAGGAATATTAAAATCCGTGATCTTACTGATAAGGGAATATCAATTTTCAATGGCCAAAATCTCGAAGGATGGAACATTCACGGAACCGAAAAATGGTATGTTGAAAACGGCCAACTCGTTTGCGAAAGTGGCCCCGACAAACAATACGGGTATCTGTCAACCATCGCTGAATACAAAGATTTTATCCTTCGTTTGCAATTCAGACAGGAGTCCAATGGAAACAGTGGTGTATTTATCAGGTCAGCAGTCGACGGAACAAAAATATCTGGTTGGCAAGTGGAAGTTGCACCAATGGGAGGACATACGGGAGGAATTTATGAATCGTATGGAAGAGGTTGGCTAAACCAGATTCCTGAGGAAAATGAACAGGTTCTGAAAGTAGGAAAATGGAACGATATGGTGATCATGGTTCAGGACGACCGGATAATGACCTGGTTAAACAACGAACTGATGTCCGATCTGCGGGATGATAAAATCGGCAATGCATCAGGTGTTGTGGCTTTGCAAATCCACGACGGGGGAGGAGTGAAGGTAAGTTGGCGGAATATTTATCTCAGGGAAATTTAAATATGAAAAAAAATACATCTCAATCTTATTCAGCAATTCAGCTTTTTTGGCTCACCGCTTTGCGGGTGCTCATCGGGTGGCATTTTTTGTATGAGGGTTTGGTAAAGTTGGTAAATCCCAACTGGTCTTCAGTTGGATACCTGGTTGATTCACGGGGGTTTATGCAACAATTTTTTGAGTGGCTCGCTGCCAGACCGGGCACTTTACAAGTTGTGGATTTTGCCAACATTTGGGGATTGATCCTGATCGGTGCAGGACTTCTTCTGGGTTTCCTTACAAAACCTGCATTGTGGGCTGCTACGGTCATGCTTGGGTTTTATTATTTGTCGCACCCTCCTTTTGTAGGATTGAATTACAATCTGCCGACCGAAGGTAGCTACCTGATCGTTAACAAGGTGTTGATCGAACTGGTGGCTGTAGTTGTATTGATGGTATTTCCGGCAAGTCGCCGGATCGGGCTCGACAGGTTGATACACAAATCAAAATAACCGGAACGATGGATGAAAATAAAAATAATAATAAAATTACACGGCGCGATATCATCAAAGGATTGGCGACTGTTCCCGTTGCCGGAGCGTTTGCCTGGAGCTGGTTTTCAAAAAGAGGCCATGAAAATGTATTAAAAAAGGCGCTGCAGGAAGAAATTCAACTCTCAGGTAACAATCCGGTTTTAGACCGGGAGGTGCCGGATGATAAACGAATACGACTGGGAATCATTGGCACAGGCGGTCGAGGAAGGTCAATCCTCAAAGGGGCCGGTTTTTTGCAACCGGAGATCATCGATACCTATTTGGAAGGTGCTGCCAAAAACAATACCGATACGCGTTATCGCGAATTTCAGGAACAGGACGACCTGAATGTAGTGGTAAATGGGGTATGTGATATTTACGATATCAATGCCAAAAGAGGTATCAGCGCTTGTGCAAATATTAAAAAGGAAGGTTCTGACAGTCAGCAAACCGAAGGTCCGAAACGTTACAAAACTTACAAAGAATTGCTGGCCGCAAATGATATTGATGCAGTGATCATTGCTACCCCCGACCATTGGCACGGTACAATGACCATCGAAGCAGCCCGGTCAGGAAAACATGTGTATTGTGAAAAGCCGATGACCTGGACGGTTCCGGAGACCTACGAGGTTGTTAAAGCCGTTCGTGATAACGGAATTGTATTTCAGTTGGGGCATCAGCTCCGGCAAACAGAGGCTTATTTCAGGGCGAAAGAGGCCATCTCTAAAAACATTCTTGGTAAAGTGAGCCTGGTTGAAGTCACCACCAACCGCAACGACCCTACCGGTGCCTGGGTGTATCCGATCGACAAAGAAGCCGGCCGGCACAACATCGACTGGGAACAGTTTATCGGACCGGCTCCGGCACATCCGTTTAGCCTCGAAAGGTTTTTCCGGTGGCGCTGTTGGTGGGACTACAGCACAGGTCTTTCCGGCGATCTGTTTACACATGAATACGATGCCATGAACCAAATCCTCGATCTTGGAATTCCATATTCGGCCATGTCTTCAGGTGGGATCTATTTTTACAAAGATGGAAGAACGGTGCCTGATGTCTTGCAACAATCGTTCGAATTCCCTGATAAAGACCTTACCCTTCTTTACAGTGCAAGCCTGTCAAGCAATCTCAACCGCGGACGCCGGATCATGGGTCATGATGCATATATGGAGGTGGGCGGAAACCTGAAGATTTTTGTGGATTCGGGATCAACCAAATACCGTTCAAAAATTGATAACGGACTCATCGATCCTTCTCTGCCCCTTTATTCCTTTACACCGGGTATGAAACAGGTGGATGCCATCACTTCTGCCACGGAACAATATTTCGCAGGTCGCGGATTGATGTATACCTATCGTGGAGGAAAACGGGTGGATACCACACATCTGCATCTCAAAGACTGGCTCGACTGCATCCGGGGTGGGGGAGAGCCGAGTTGCAATGTCGAAAGGGGTTTTGAAGAAGCCATCACCGCACATATGGGCACCATTTCATATCTCGAAAACCGGAAAGTTTACTGGGATCAGGAAAAACAATTGATCGTTTGATCAGATTCGTTAATTTTTTAACAATTAATATTGTTTTGCTCTGGGTTAATTACCTATTTTTATCCGTCAGAATAGTGAACCATGATCTCCCGTCGGAAATTTATTCAGGATACATTGGCTGTAAGTGCTTTATCGATGGTGCTGCCTTCAAAACTGTTTGCCTCTGAAACCGGCAAAGAAATCGGAATTCAACTTTATACGTTGCGCAACCTGGTAGAGGAAGACTTTGAAGGGACGCTTCGTAAACTGGCCCGTATTGGTTACAAAACGATCGAAGCCGCCGGTTACAACAATGGTAAATTTTATGGATTTGAACCACAAACTTATCGCAGAAAACTGGAAGATTTGGGCTTGATTCCGCTGAGTAGTCATAGCAGCGTATCCCCCGAAAATATTCAGAAAACCATCGTTGATACATTAAAGGCAGGTATGCAATACCTTGTGCTTCCGTTTATTCCGCAAGAAAAAAGGCAATCTCTAGACGATTACAAAAGATTAGCCGATGAGCTTAATAAAATGGGAATGATGTGCAAAAAAGCCGGACTCATCTTTGGTTATCACAACCATGATTTTGAATTTCATAAAAAGGATAATCAGGTACCTTTCGATCTTTTGCTTGAAAATACGGATCCGGATTATGTGACCATGGAACTCGATATTTACTGGATGCGTTTTGCACGGAAAGATCCGATTGATTATTTCGAAAGATATCCCGGAAGGTTCAGTTTGTGGCATGTAAAAGACATGGCCGATTCTCCTGACAAACAAACAACCGAGATTGGTTCGGGTGTGATCGGTTTCCCAACCTTGTTTGCCAGCGCCGAACAGGCAGGTTTGAAACACTATTTTGTTGAACAGGAAACATTTACGATCGATCCGATACAAAGTGTCGCTCAAAGTTTTAATTATCTCAATTCTCTTTAATTTACGCTTATGAAAAAAACAATCAACGCTGCCATTGCCGGTTTCGGACTATCAGGCAAAGCTTTTCATGCACCTTTTATCCATACGCATGATGGTTTTAAACTAAACAAGGTATTGGAGCGTCACCAAGAAGAATCGAAAAAACTTTACCCGGACATACATGTGGTTCGCAATCTCGAAGAAATATTAAGTGATAAAAATATTGACCTGGTGGTGATCAGTGTACCCAATCAATATCATTTCGAAATGGTGAAAGCGTGTATTGAAGCGGGCAAACATGTGGTGATCGAAAAGCCTTTTACCAATACTTATAAGGAAGCAGAAGAATTGATCGGCCTGGCAAAAAAACATCAGGTTAAACTATTTGTGTATCAAAACCGGCGCTGGGATGGGGATTTCCTTACGATTAAAAAGGTATTGAAAAGCGGCGCTTTGGGTGACATTCAGTATTTCGAGGCTCATTTTGACCGGTATAGTCCGGAGCGAAAAAGAGCAGCCTGGCGCGACGAGGAAAAGCCCGGAAGCGGCATACTTTACGATTTGGGTCCACATCTCATCGACCAGGTTTTGCAGCTCTTCGGAATGCCCGAATCGATTGAAGCCGATATTCAATCCCAACGAAAAGGATCAAAAGTGGATGATTTTTTCCTGATCACCATGCATTATCCCGAAATGATCGCCAAAGTTACTGCCGGCATGTTGGTGAAAGATCCCGGACCACGGTATATTATTCATGGTAATCGCGGCTCTTTTATTAAATATGGGATCGATCCGCAGGAAGCTGCACTCAGGAAAGGGGAAATGCCCGGTGGTGAGCA
>JAGQVF010000184.1:0-9835 GCA_020438135.1 Bacteroidales bacterium
TAACCGTGAAGGTACCTGATGTATTTCCGATATACGGAAATCCGTCAATGGTGCAGGCTTCATCGTCAGGTGTTACAGAGAAAAATAATCCGCTTGCCCCATAATTATGTGTTGAAGCAATTTGAAGATCTGCAGTTGAACCTGCAGCTTCAGATTCGGCATAATACGTAGTTGTTGCAGCAGGTGAAACAGCATAGTCTTCACCACTGGCACTGCTACCAATCGCGGTACCTCCTGATGGTACCGTGTACCAGTTTATGGTATTTCCCGCTGATGTAGCATTCAGGTAACTGGTTCCACCGGGAGTGATCATATCAGGCGTAGCAGTTACATTTGTCGGAGGATCCGGTTGTGCTAAAACAACCGAAATTCCTGCAAAAGATAAAATTGTAATAATTAATAATTTTTTCATAATTACAGTTTTAGATTTGTAAATAGCTGGATTTATTCGAGTGCTTTCTTCCGTATTTCATAGACTTTACGGACACCATAGCCCAAAGCCAGAGACATCATAATGACCAGGCCACCTGATATCGGAGCACCACCTCCAACCGGTGTACTGCCGCTTCCCGGGGAACTTCCTCCATTGGGATGAGGGGGAGATTGAGCAAATGAAATGCTTGCCATGATTGCAAAGAACATGACTAAAAAAAGTGTTCTAATGTTTTTCATACTTTTTCGTTTTAGGTTTGCACTAATTTGAACTTTACTTAATCAGAATTTTTCTGGTTAAAGCCTGGTTTATACCGTTGAAATTTACAATATAAAAACCAGGGGAAATATATAGAGGAATCATATTGCCGGATTGTATTTCCAACTTCTCAAACAATATACGTTTGCCTAATAGATCATACACCGCAAGATTGCCGTTGACCGGCACATCACTGCTAATTACAAGCTTATTATCAATAGTGTAAATATGGACTAATTCATTTTGGACGATTTCACTGCTTTCGCTCACACCGGTGAAATGAAGCAGAAATCGTGCTGCCTCATCGGATGGTTCCGATTGAAATCCATAACTGTCAACTTGTTGCAGATCGATCATATCTCCTGTTTTTAAATCTTCCAGGATCACCTGCGTGTAGGTAGTAAATAAAGGTGAAATGTTTTTTAGCGTATACAGACCTGTTGCGCCGGTTTCGAGCATTACCGGTATGCTTAGGTTGTTAATCGCAGGGATACAATTGAGCGAATAATTTATTCCGTTTTGCTGCATATAAAGCTGCGGAGCCGCTTCTATCCCTGAGAGTTTATACCCATCATAAGGTGGATCAAATTCCATTGTGGCATCATCCCGAAAAACAATGTTTATCTCATCACGATATGCATTGCCGCTAACTTCAAGGCTCAAAACGTTTTCCATCTCCGATTTATAAAAATCCTGAGAGCTGTGGATTCGTGAATCCTGTGGTATTTCGATGGACGGACTGCTTCCATTGGCATGCACCCAAAACGCCTGACAGGGTGGAATATGTCCCGATCCGTGCGATCCGGTATTGAGCGATCCGTTCCAGTTAACGTATTGTGTGCCGTTATACAGGTAAATGGTTCCGTCGATATTAAATGCCGACCATGTTCCGTCAAAATCAACTGATGATGGAAACGGATTTCCTACCAGGTTCCATCCCTTACCATTATGTGAAGCTGCTGGTGTATAAGAAAGGTTGAGATTTACATCCCCGTTATTTAATGTGCCTTCCCAATTCAGATAGGCCGGATTATCGTATTTCCAGGTGAAAAAACCTTTACCCGGGATCATCGAATAGGTGGTAGTTGTTACATAATTCCACGAACTATCCGATTCTCCGAAATATTTCAGGTAACAACCATCAAATACATCCGAATGGGCATCTGAAACCGGTGAAGAAATGCCATGCCAGCGATTCTGTTCAAATGCTGTTTGAACTGTTGCACTTATACCAGGTGTATTGTGAAGAAGTGAACCTTCGGCAGTTGTATCTGCCTTAATAACCAAACCTGTCGTTCCTGCCTCGTTAATAATTAAACGACTAACGGTAAGTTGACCGCTTGTGTCGATGATTAATCCGGCACCTTCTCCGATATGAAGATTATAAACTGATGCACTGTTTTGTAATACAGGTGAGTTCCAAAATCCATCAACGATATTTACATGCGTGGAAGTGGTGGGGATTTGGAAAGAATTCCAATTGGTACCTGTTGACCAATTTTCAGAATCTATACCTGTAAACGTTACATAACAAACAGAAGAAGTAAAAGAGGCGGGTAGTGAAAAATTATTCATATAACCATGATGATAATTCCCTGATTGGTCATAGAGTGTTTGTTGTGTCCCCCCCTGGTTCATTTTGTAACAAACCAACAGGTTCGACCAGTTTCCGTTCACATTTCTGTACATGATTTCTTTCAATTCAGATTGTGTTAGCGCCGCCGACCATATTCGAATCTCATCCATCGAACCCGGGAAATAATAGTTTTGCTGATTGTTTGCCTGGAACAGGTTACCGATTTCCATGTTGGTAACATTCGGGCTTTTGTTGATCGACCTGCTTTCGTCAGGAATACCATTTATATAAAGCACAATTGAAGAACCGTTCTTGGTAACGGCCACATGAGTCCAGTTGCCGGTATTGATATCGGTTGTTCCTGTGAGTGATTCCCAGCTTCCATCATCAATACCAAATTCAAGTTTGCCACCACTCATTCTGAATTCAACCACATCACTGATACCACTGCTGTTATTTCCCCAGCAAACTATTTCCCTTTGTAATGCAGAGCTGGTTGATTTTATCCATCCTTCGATGGTAAATGATCCCGGATAAGCAGGTGCACCTGAAGGAAACCAAATATGATCGTTAACGCCATCGAAAGTTAGTCCGGTGCCGGATGATACGCCCCAGTCAGCCATTTCCCATGAAGCTCCCCCCTGCAAGGACCCTTCTTTTCCGTTACCGCTATTATCTGTTAATGTTGTCCCTGTGCCATTGTTTGCTTTATAGAGGGCAACCGGACCAACGCCTGCATCCTGGTACATATATTCGCGTAACTGCCAGGGTGTGCGGGCACTGTTCCACAGCCTCACTTCATCAACAGAACCGTTAAAACAGAGTGCGGTATTTGTGGATCCATACTGATAAAAAGCACCGATAACCATGCGATCGACATTCATCGTTTTATCAATGGTTGTTGAATTATCGGGGATACCGTTTATATACAATTGTACATTTGTTCCATCCTTAACAACCGCAACATGCATCCATTCACCGTTGTTAATAAACTGGTTACTTGTTACAGAAACCCAATCACCAGCGGATGAAACATCATGCATTCCGAAAGTCAGTTTGCCGTTGTCTAATCTGAACTGAACATTATCACCTATAGAAACATTGCTGTTTCCCCATGATAAGATGTCCTTTTCATAAAGCGTAGCTGATGTTGAGGTTTTAATCCATGCTTCTATTGTGATTGTTGAACTGTATGCAGGCGAATTCGACCCGAATGAAACAAAATCATCCGTACCGTCAAAACTGAGACTATAATTTTGGGAATTCGCTGTAGATAGTGCCATACAAAATAGCACTGCGACGAATAAAGCGTAGAGCTGAGCATTTTTTTTCATAAAACGATCGTTAATTTGAGTTTGCAATAATTTACGACCGGATTTTACAGAATACCAAAACCAGTATTAGTGCTTGATAACTAAGATATTGTTGTAAATACTAAAGCGAAATGATTTGAGTTTTAAGTGTTTTGTAATTCATTTATAATCCGATTCTGACACCTTGATACGGAAGAATTCAATCAGGGGTTACAGAATTACAATAAAATACCTGAAAAAGTGGAAAAATAACTCAGGGCTTTTTGAAAGCATAAGCAATCAGATCATTGAGATCGATAACCTCAAGGGCACGTTCATGAGTGGCCTCCAAATCAACCAGTGGAGCTTTACCTGCCTCATGTGCTTCTTTCCAGCGAAGGGCACACAGACACCAATGATCGCCAGGACCGAGACCGGGAAAACGGTATTCGGGGTGAGGAGTTATCAGGTCATTTCCCTGATCAAAGGAAAAGCGGAGGAAATCTTCCGTCATCACAGCACAAACAGTATGCGAACCAAAATCAGTTTCGTCGGTATTGCAGCTACCATCCCTGAAAAAGCCTGTAACAGGATCCTGGCTGCATGGTTTTAGTTCATTTCCGAATACGTTTTTTGCCATTGCTGTTTTTTGATTAAACCACAATTTGAGGATATTGTTTATCTGAAATCCATTTGAAAAGGCAACATTGATATTGTGTAGTAAAATACAAAGGCTCCGGAAAACTCCGGAGCCCTTACCAATCTAAATTCAAAGAAAACTTGCTTAAAGTGCACCTTCATCATAAGCTTTTTCACCATGCTGTGAATCATCTAATCCAAGATCTTCATCAGCTTCGCTTACTTTTACAGGTGTTATTACATTGATTATGATAAGCATAAGATAAGTAAACAGGAAGGCATAGGCAGCTCCGATGGCAACGGCTACAACTTCTTTAAAGAAAAATGCCGCATCTCCTTCGATCAAACCTGACTGACCACCAACTGCTTCAACCGCAAACACACCCAGCAGGATGGTACCAAGTACACCACCGATACCGTGAACACCCCAAACGTCAAGAGCATCGTCCCAACCAAGTTTGTTTTTCATTTGAACTGCCAGGTAGCATATCACACCTGCAGCAATACCGATCAGCATGGCAGCCCATAAAGGAACAAATCCGGCAGCGGGTGTAATGGTAGCCAGTCCGGCAACTGCGCCGGTCAGAAGTCCAACAAATTTGGGTTTGCGTGATCGCGACCATTCAATTACCATCCAGGTGATGGCAGCGAAAGATGCAGCCACATCTGTATTGAGGAAGGCAAGCGTTGTAATGGCGTCCACATCGAGCTCACTACCGGCATTAAAACCATACCAACCGAACCACAGCAAACCGGTACCAATGGCAACCAAAGGAATACTGTTCGGTGGAGATGCCGTATCACGACGTTTACCCACATAAAATACAGATGCCAGTGCAGCAAAACCTGCCGTTGCATGAACCACGATACCACCGGCAAAGTCTTTAACACCCCAATCGGCGAGGAAACCACCGCCCCAAACCATGTGAACAAAGGGGTAATAAACAAAAATTTGCCAAACCACCAGGAAGATCAGGTAAGCCTTGAAAGTTACCCGATTAACAAATGCGCCGGTGATCAGGGCAGGTGTAATGATGGCAAACATCATCTGGTAAGCTACGAAAATGTACAGGGGGTATTTCCCGTTGTCGAAAGCTGCATCGAAAGGAATACCATTGAGAAATGCCAGGTTAAGATTTCCGATAATTCCTCCTTCACCTCCACTAAAACACAATGAATAACCAAATGCTACCCACATAATGGTTGTTATACCAAGTGATACAAAGGTTTGAATCATGATGCCCAGGATATTTCTTTTTCCTGCCAAACCTCCGTAGAAAAATGCAAGGCCGGGCGTCATCAGCATGACGAGGCTGGTTGCAAGGATCATAAATCCGGTTGCTCCGCTATCAAACATAATGTTGTTCTCCTATTTTTTGTGAATATTTAAATTAAAGTGAAATGCCCAGGACAAAAAAGATGTTTTGTTGCTGGGGATTGGTGATGACCGATACATTCACCGGAAGTGAAAATTTGTCGGTGATGGCGACTTCTTTTTCTGCTGTCACACCAATGTTGATGATTCCTTCGTGGGGACCATAAAAACCGGTTTCTCCCTTTTCGGTATCAGGTTTGCTAAGAGTTCCACCCAGAAAACAATTGAAAGCAGTTTCGCCTACAGTACCTGAATATCCCAGTTCGATGTAATTAGAATATTGCAATTTGTTCTCATAGGTCCGTGCATCAGCACCGGCAAAATTCATAGCCACCATTAGGCTTAATGGAATATCTTCTGTTCCGTTAAAACTGATGGCACCTTCAAATACGTGTCCGGTATTGTTGTAGTCATACTGGAAGTATTTATTATTGGCCATGGTTCCATCCGGGAAAAAATAATCGGTTACCATAACGGTTAAGAAATCATTAAATGTGTAAGAGGCATAGAGGTCTGTTTCCTGGAAATTTCCATCATTTGTGGTATAAGAACCCCATGCACCCAAAGCAAACCCGCCAAATCCGAGTTCAAGGGCCGGTTGAATGGCCGGCGAATTTCCGAAATCCGCACCACGCCAAATATAACGACTTACAATATCAGCGCCGGGCTCGAGGGTAAGCTTGTTTTGACCCACCACAACCTGTGCCGATAAAAGCATTAAACTCAAAATCATGAGTTTTTGTAAAAATGTAAATTGTCTCATCTTTTATTGTTTATTAATTAACAATACAAAGATTCACAATAAAAGATTGATAATCAATTCGGTATTTCATGAAATTAAGTAGGTGGGTTGCGGAAATTTAAGTACGTGTTTTACTTAAATAGGGTATTTAAGAAAAGGAGTTCAGATAATATCTTAAAACTATATTTCGATGATATGGTTTTTGATCGCAAATTTGATCAGCTCGACAGTAGATTTAAGTTCAAGCTTTTGCATGATATGGTTTTTGTGAGATTCAACGGTTCTGCCGGAAATAAAAAGCATATCGGCGATTTCTTTATTCGATTTTCCTTCAGCAAACAGCCTGAGTATTTCCAGTTCACGTTTTGATAAGATTTTTTCACCCTGTTCGGTTTCTTCAGTTTTGGCTTTTTTGATATAACTTTTCAGAATGATGTTGGAAACAGGTTCACTGAAATATTCTTCGCCGGAATGAACTTTCAGGATCGCTTCAATCAGTTCCTTTTTGTTAGAGTTTTTAGGGAGATAAGCCATTGCCCCAGCTTTCACTGCATTGAAAATAAAATCTTCGTTTAGGTGCATCGAAAGAATGATCACTTTGATTTGTGGAAATTCAGCGGTAAGTTTTTTGGTGATCTCGATCCCTGAAACATCGGGCAGGCTAATGTCGAGCACAGCTATATCCGGTTGGCCGGTTTTGAGCTGGGTAAAAAATTCCCTTGCCGACGAAGCCTCATTTATCACTGTGATCTCTTCGGTTTCTATCAATGCACGGATGCCATCCCTTACGATGGCATGGTCATCCACCAGAATTACTTTTATGTTATCCATTTTCAGTTTTTATATCCGGTATTTCTATTTTTATACTGGTTCCTGAAGCCTGATCGGATTCAATGTCAATTTTTCCTTTTAATAAGCGTACACGCTCACGCATATTTGGAATTCCGTTGCCGCTGGTGCTGCGTTTATCCGCAGTGAACATACCTTTCCCGTTATCCGAAACAGTTATCGTGATGATACCAGCCGATCGCTTCAATATTACTTCAGCCTTTGCAGAGCCTGCATGTTTAACTATATTATTGAGTGCTTCCTGTACAATCCTGAAAAGATAAATGGTTGTTTTGTGATCAAGGTCATTGAATTTCCCATGGTATCGGAATTTCAGATCGAGATCGGAATTTTCCACAATTTCCTCACATATGTTTTTTAAAGCCGTTATCAATCCGAATTCAAGCAGCACTGCAGGCATCAGATCATTTGAAATGCGCCTGATCTCATTGATGGTGTCATCAAACGAATTTTTAACCTCCTTCAGGGTTTTACTTGCCTGGCATACTTCTTTGTTTTCAATGCTTTCGAGTTTCAGTTTTAATGCGATCAGCGATTGTCCCAAACCATCGTGAAGCTCCCTCGACAACCTTTGTCTTTCGATCTCCTGCCCGTCGATCATAGCCGAAAACCGTTTGTTCCTTTCTTCAATCAATTCTGCATCTTTATCCCGTAAAGTTAAAGCCATGTTATTAAATGAACGGGTCAGCAAACCGATCTCATCGTTTTTATTTTCGGGCAGATTGATATTGAGATTTCCACTTCGGATATTGGTCGTTGCTTCGGTTAATTTATTGAGCGGCAAAGTTATTCTTTTGGAAAAAATTACAGAGATGATTAACACGATAACTCCGACGAAAATGGTTAAAAACAAGATATTGTTGCGGATAAAATAGATGGAACTGGTGGCCTCGGCATAATCAATTTCAGCCAGGATAGCCCAGTTCAGATCGGGGATATTGAGTTTGCTGTATGAGCTCAAAACACTTATTCCCCTGTAATCTGAAATTACTGATGTTCCTGTGACCCCCTGAAATGCCAAATTCACTCCCCTTGAATTGACTTCGGTTGACATGATGGAATTGTTCTGAAACCGGGACGTACTGCGCATCAAACGATCATCGCCAACGAGGTAAGATTCGCCTGAAGCACCCAAACCGTCAACCTGGCTTTTTTCGAGCATGATCGCGTTGATGGCTTCGATGGATAATTCTAAAAGCACCAGGATAGGTTGACTGCTGTTGCCATTTCGCATGGCTGATAAAAACATCCTGGGCCGGTTTTGTATGGAGTCGTAAATGTAATCATGCACATGAAAACCCGTTTGAACTGAACCCGGTGCGAAAAAACCTGTAATGATCGCATCCGAATCATCCGGATCACTGCCACTAAGATTTTTTTTATCCTCAAAAATATATTTGGCAAAATCACCATTTGACTGCCGAAAATAAATACCATGATAATATCCGCTAACCCTCAAATGTTCCGGTAGTGTGAATCGATTTCCGGGATCATTATCCGAATTAAAATAGTTTGTTATAAGTTGTTCGGCCTCCACCGATGAGGAAAGCAATTTGATCTCGCTCAGTCTATCCTGGAAAAAACGTTCGACCTGTTTCTTTTTTACAACCCGAACCGAAGTAAGCTGATCGAAGGTGCGGTCGAGCAATGCACTTTTGGAAGTGATAAACGAATAGGTGCTTACAACTGCAATGGCAATTATACCAATGGTTACAAAGTATAAAACGATTTTATCCGATAGCGATTTTATCCTCATTCAACCCGAAAAACGTCAAATGTAGTAAGTTTTATGATTTGGGCCAATGCGATCTCAAAAATCAGGAAATCAAAAAAGAGAGGGAAGTCAAAATTTATCCTACATTTATCACGAATTAAACAACAAAAAGATGAACCGTCAGCGACTTCTGATCATTCTTTCATTGATCGTGATCACTCCGATCGGATTCTACTCTAAATTTTATGAAGGCCCTGCTCAAACGTGGGTGCGTGATTCGCTGGGCGGGTTGTTTTATGAGATTTTCTGGTGCCTTGTGTTTGGATTTATCCTGATCAAAGTAAAACCTATCAGGATTGCGCTTTGGGTTTTCATCATCACCTGTGCCCTGGAATTTCTTCAGTTGTGGCATCCTCCTTTTCTTGAATACTTTCGAAGTACTTTTATTGGCCGCACCATTCTGGGCAGTTCATTTAACCTGGTCGATTTCCCCTATTATTTAATGGGTAGTGCATTCGGCTATTTTTGGCTTTACGGGATACGAAAACTTACACAGGTAGAGACACATTAAACCTGGTCCATCAACTCTACGATTTGCGCCTTCTCTTCGTCACTTATCCTGAAATTTGCACCACGCACCTTATTTTTTATCATGGTTTCGATAATAAGCGGTTTTTTATCGGCATCGATGCCGGCTTTGCTGAGATTCACAGGGCTTCCGATCGAAATAAAAAAACCTTCGAGGGCAGCAATCGTCTTATCGGGATTTTCTGTTCCGAAAACAGCCCGGCCTAACTGGGTTATCCGGTCCGGCATTTTATCTTTTTGCAGCTTCAACCAAGCCGGGTAAGCAACCGACAGGCTGGCACCATGCGGTGTGTCAAACAAAACGGACAATGTATGGCCGATATCATGAACTCCCCAATCACCCGATTCACGTCCGTATGCTGTCAATCC
>JAGQVF010000184.1:9904-10171 GCA_020438135.1 Bacteroidales bacterium
AAGTTTCGGACCGTATTCGATCGCCTCATTCAGGATAGAAAAAACAAAACGATCCGAAAGCGAGGCCTCTCCTTTCCCGAAATAATTTTCGAGGCAATGCGCCATCAGGTCAACAATACCATAGGCCGTGTAATCTTTCGGGACCGAAAATGTATGTTGCGGATCGAGGAAAGAATGTTTGGGATACATGAGCTTATGACCGTACCCGATCTTTTTGTTGGCTTCCTCATTTTGTAAAACGGCAAACATGTTCATCTCCGTTCCTGT
>JAGQVF010000185.1 GCA_020438135.1 Bacteroidales bacterium
GGTAGTTAACTATTTCTTAAGGTCTCTTCTACTGAATTCAAGTAGAAAGGTTATCTGACAACAAAATTAACCGAATATTGGATATCATCATCGTTTCCATAGTATTAGTATTCATTGTTGTATCGCTGTACACCGAAATAGTTGGCCCTGCATTTACCTTTCTGATAGGCGTAATTGTTCTTGGCTTTTTCGGAATTCTGACCCCTGCTGAAATATTAAGCGGGATGGCCAATGAGCAGATCGCGGTGATTATTCTTTTGCTGTTGATCGGGGATATTATCCGAAAGACCGACATGATCGACTGGGTGTTCGATAAGGTGTTCCGGGACACTACGTCGTACAAGGGTTTTATGTCGAAAATGATCGTGGTGGTGGCCGGACTTTCTGCATTTTTAAACAACACCCCCCTGGTTGCGATCATGATGCCCTATGTGCATCGCTGGAGCCGCCGAAACGACATTGCCGCCTCCAAGTTGCTGATCCCCCTTTCGTATGCTGCCATTCTGGGGGGTTGCGCCACTTTGATCGGAACCTCCACCAACCTGATCGTAAACGGTATGGTGGTGGATGAACAGATCATTCCGGGTTTAAAACCCCTGCAATTATTTGATTTCACGCTGGTCGGACTTCCGATGATCGTATTCGGATCGCTTTACCTGATCCTTTTCGGAAATAAACTTTTACCGGCCAATAAAGAACTCATCGACGATTTTTCAGCCCGATCGAGGGAATACCTGGTGGAGGCGCAGATCCGGGCCAACTCAAAGATGATTGGAAAAACCCTTGAAGAGGCAGGATTAAGGAACCTGAAAGGATTGTATGTGGTTGAAATCTCCAGGGGAGAACAATACCTGTCGGCCGTTTCGCCTACTGTTATTTTGCGGGAAGGGGATGTGCTGGTATTCGCCGGAGATACCAATACCATTGCCGAGATGATCAATTCGGATATTGGTTTGGCGCTTACGCAGGTGGGCATGTTTTCGAAAAAATCAAACACTGCTGTGCTGGAGGTGGTGGTATCACATAACGCGACCCTCATTTCCAAAACAGTCAGGGAATCGGGCTTCCGGGGTAAATATGATGCGGCCATTCTTGCGGTGCATCGCAACGGGGAACGGGTGAGCGGTAAGATTGGTACAGTAAAACTGAAAGCGGGTGATGTGCTGTTATTGCTTGCCGGCGACGACTTTACCAAACGATCTCATGATGCCAACGATTTTTATCTGATCTCGCGGGTAAGGGAGTTCAGAAACCTGGAACTTTACAAAAGCCTGACCCTGGTATTTGGATTGATCGCTGCCATTGTATTTTCAGCGCTGAACATGATTTCATTATTCATGGCACTCATGATCCTGATGATCCTCATCCAGATATTAAAAATTGCCTCACCCAAAGATATTCCCAAAAGCATTGATTATAACCTGGCGCTGATCATCGTACTCTCCCTTTCCCTGGGCACCGCCATGATCAAAACCGGTATGGCCGATATCATCGCAAATTTTATCATCGGCGTTTTCAAGCCCTTTGGGCCCATTGGCCTGCTGACCGGGATCTTTTTAATAACCAACCTGCTGGCCTCCTATATCACGAACAAGGCCGCTGCCGCCATCATTTTCCCTATTTCGGTTACGGCCGGGATAAACCTGGGACTTTCAACTACGCCTTTTATACTGATCGTTGCTTTTGCAGCAGCAGCTAACTTTATAACCCCCATCGGTTACCAAACCAACCTGATGGTTTACGGACCGGGGGGATACTCATTTAAACATTATTTAAAGATCGGGCTTCCGCTTACTTTGTTGTACATGGTGGGTGCCGTTTCAATTTTATATTTTTATTACATTTTTTAATATGGATCAAACGAAGATAAAAGACCTTTTAACAACCGCAATTCATGCATCCATCGACGCTGGAGCAGAGATCATAAAAATATACAACACCGGTTTTGATGTAACCTACAAAGCGGATGAATCGCCGCTTACGGCTGCCGATACCGCTTCCAATGATGCGATCACCAGCTACCTGAAACCAACCGGTATTCCTATTCTCAGTGAAGAGGGAAAATCCATTGCTTACGAAGAACGCAAAGACTGGGAGTACATGTGGATCGTTGATCCCCTGGACGGTACCAAGGAGTTCATCAAACGCAACGGGGAGTTTACCGTTAATATCGCCCTGGTAAAAAATGGGACCCCCATTCTGGGAGTGATTTATATCCCGGTTGAAAAAACACTCTATTTTGGTTCTGAGCAAACAGGTTCTTATAAGATCAGTGCATTAAATGGTTTTACATCGATGGAGGAGCTTACTGAAATGGGTATCCCGCTTCCCGAGATCGATCCTGAAAAACCATACACAGCAGTTGGAAGTAAATCGCACATGACGCCCGAAACAGAAGCTTTTTTCGATGAATTAAAACAAGCGCACGGAGAAATTGAAATACTTTCAAGGGGCAGCTCCTTAAAGATTTGCATGGTTGCCGATGGTACCGCCGATATTTATCCCCGCTTTGCCCCAACCATGGAATGGGATGTGGCCGCCGGCCATGCCATCGCTTTGTTTTCAGGCGCTGAAATGGTACACCACAATACCGGATTACCGCTTACCTATAATAAGGCGGATCTGCTGAACCCCTGGTTTATCGTGAGGCGGTAGATTCTTTTTCTTCTTTTTAAATTTTAGTGGACTGAGAAAAAAGGGACATATGAACCCTTCGGTCGAGTAAGTCCGTTTATTTTCAGACAGTAAGCAGGCTGATATTAATGACGTCATTCCGAGCTGACAGGTAAGCCTGCGTGAAAGAGCGACGGAATCTCAATGGCTGTTAAGGGCAATGATTAACGTTGAGATTGCCTGCCCGCCAGACCACAAGTTTTCTATGGCATGTATTTCAATGCTGCTCCTTAATTTATATAGAATCGGGATCCTAAGTATTTTTAAAGATCCGTTTTACCGTATTGTCTTTCTCTTTTTCCTTATCGTCGGAACCGTATCCATAGCCATAACCATAGCCGTAACCATA
>JAGQVF010000186.1 GCA_020438135.1 Bacteroidales bacterium
TATGAGCATGGCGAATGTTATGTAACAGAGGATGGTGCTGAAACAGATCTAGACCTTGGCCATTACGAAAGATTTTCGAATGTGCCTACCTCTCAGGCAAATAATGTTACCACAGGTAGTATTTACCAGAAAGTGATACAAAAAGAGCGAAAGGGAGAATTTTTGGGTCAAACCGTGCAGGTGATCCCTCATATTACGGATGAGATCAAACGAAGAATCAAAATGCTTGGCGATACCGGCAAATTTGATTTTGTGATTACGGAAATCGGGGGAACTGTTGGCGACATCGAATCTTTACCCTACATCGAAACTGTTCGCCAGATGCGATGGGAAATGGGACGCAATTGCTGTGTGATCCATCTTACACTGGTCCCCTATCTCTCAGCAGCAGGCGAACTTAAAACAAAACCTACCCAACACTCAGTGAAAACCCTTCAGGAATCCGGTGTACAACCTGACATCATTGTTTGTCGCACTGAAAGACCCTTATATGACGGGTTAAAGGACAAAATTGCTCTTTTCTGCAATGTGGATACTTCTTCAGTGATTGAATCGCGAGATGCCAAAACCATTTATGAGGTGCCTTTACTCATGCGAGATGAAAACCTCGATACCGAAGTGCTCAGAAAAACCCGCACTCCAATCGAATCATCTCCCGATCTTAAAAAGTGGGAAGAGTTTTTATATAAGCTTAACAATCCCAAAACCGAAGTTAGTATCGGGTTGGTAGGTAAATATGTGGAATTGAAAGATGCCTATAAATCGATCAATGAATCGTTTGTACATGCCAGTGCTGCTGCCGAATGCAAAGTCAATCTTAAACTGATCCACAGCGAAAGCATTATAAAAAACAGTGGACATAAAATGTTGGCAGACCTGGATGGAATACTGGTTGCACCGGGTTTTGGTGAACGTGGGATCGAAGGAAAAATTGAGGCAATCAAGTATGCACGCGAACAAAAAGTGCCTTTTCTGGGCATTTGTCTGGGTATGCAATGTGCAGTGATTGAGTTTGGAAGAAACGTATTGGGTTATCGCAGTGCCCATTCCACCGAAATGAATCCCGACACCAAATACCCGGTAATTGATTTGATGGAAGAGCAAAAGAAAATTAAAGGATTAGGTGGAACAATGCGCCTCGGTAAATATCCATGCCGGATTAAATCCGACAGCAAAGTTTACAAAATTTACCAGTCACTTAATATTTCTGAACGACACCGCCATCGGTACGAATTTAACAATGAGTACCTGGATGAATATGAAAAAAGCGGCATGATCGGTGTAGGGATCAACCCCAGTGAAAACCTGGTAGAGATCATTGAACTCAAAGAACATCCCTGGTTTATCGGGGTGCAATTCCATCCTGAATACCAGAGCACTGTGGCCAGTCCACATCCGTTGTTTGTGGCATTTGTGGAAGCTGCCCGGGACAATAAAAAATAAAATTCTGCAATATGAAATACCTCATCTCTGCATTACTGATCTCCTTGCTCTTTTTTTCCTCCTGCGAGGAAGATGATTCTATTTTTAATTCGCCATTGCCGCTTACCGAGGAGGAAGTGGTTCAGGGACTGAAACAAGCCCTGACAATTGGTACTGATACAGCAGTTTCCATTGTTTCAAAGGTAAACGGATACTACCAGGATGAACTGATCAAAATTTATCTTCCTCCTGAAGCTGACATCATTGTTGAAAATGCC
This sequence comes from Bacteroidales bacterium, assembly GCA_020438135.1. Classification (GTDB taxonomy): domain Bacteria; phylum Bacteroidota; class Bacteroidia; order Bacteroidales; family JAADJA01; genus JAADJA01. The sequence goes on from JAGQVF010000186.1 coordinate 1,701, forward strand.
GACAATCCGCTTTTACAGGCCATCGGTGTTGATAGTTTTATTGAGGACATGGTGCTAAAACTGAATCGTGCTGCTGAAGATGCTGCCAATGAAGCGACTCCGATTTTTATTAATGCCATAACTTCCATGACAATTCAGGATGGTTTTGCTATCCTGAATGGTGAAGATACTGCTGCAACCCATTATCTCAGAGATAAAACCTATAGTGAATTGCAGGCGGCATTTCAACCCAAGATCGGTGCATCGCTCGACAAGCCAATCGTGGCAGGAGTTTCTGCTAGCACCACTTGGACCACATTTACTGATTCATACAATGAAGTAGCCACAAGCTTTTTAGGTCAGCTGGCAGGTTTAGAGCCGGTCGATACGCAACTCGACGCATGGGTAACCAAAAAGGGACTCAATGGATTGTTCATCAAAGTTGCAGATGAAGAAAAGGATATTCGTACCGATGTCACCGCCCGGGTTACGGATTTACTTGAAAAGGTATTTGGAGGAGGTTGAATCAGGTTGCCAGGATCCTGGCCATCTCCAGCAGATCGTGACGTATATCTTTGTTGTGTTTGATAGATTTTTCAAAAGGTGTAAACACTACCTCTTTGTTAATCTGACCTACCATCTCACCCCGGCGGCCTTCCAGAAGAGCATTTACTGCTTCATATCCGAGTGTACTTGCCAGTATACGGTCAAATGAGGATGGTGAGCCACCTCTCTGAATATGACCCAGCACCGTTACACGCGTATCATAGTGGTTATATTTTTCCTTCACCTTGGCAGCTACTTCAAATGCACCACCTGCATCATCTCCTTCCGATACGATAATGATACTTGATTTTTTATTTCTTCGAAATCCCTTCTCAAGAATTGCGATCAATTCATCGATATGGGTTTCTGTTTCAGGGATCAGGATATCTTCGGCACCTCCGGCAATTCCGCTTCGTAAGGCGATAAAACCGGCATCACGACCCATCACCTCCACAAAAAACAGGCGGTCGTGCGAACTGGCTGTATCCCGTATTTTATCTACAGCCTCCATAACCGTGTTAAGCGCTGTATCATATCCGATGGTTGCATCTGTACCATACAGATCATTATCGATTGTACCGGGCGCCCCGATAATCGGGAAATCAAATTCACGGATAAAAATATCTGCACCGGTAAAGGTTCCGTTACCTCCAATAACAACCAAACCGTCGAGCCCATGCTCCTTTAGATTCTGATATGCTTTTTCCCTGCCTGATTTTGTAATAAACTCCTTGCTGCGTGCTGTCTTAAGAATCGTACCACCCCTTTGAATAATATTGGATACATGGTGGCTATCAAGTTTAATAAAATCATTATTGATCAAGCCATTATAACCCGACCGAATTCCGTAAACCTCCAACCCGTGGTAAATTCCGGTTCGTACAACTGCCCTGATACATGCGTTCATTCCGGGCGAATCACCCCCTGAGGTTAATACACCGATTTTTTTCATTGTATTCGTCATATCAAATGGTTACAAAGTTTGATTTTTAAACAGATGAATTCACAGATCATCTATTTTCTTTTGCCGGGATCTCGTTTCCTGCGAAAGTCCTTTTGGTCTCTATCCCTGCTGTTTCGCCTCCCACCCTGAGTAAATTTTTTATCGTTTCTTTCGAACCGCTTCTTATCCGGTCTGTCTTCAGATTTTTTTCCTTCATACATTTCAAATTTTGCAAATTTACACTCCAGCGGACCATTAAATAATGTTAACCTCACCGATGGTCTCAACCCAACATGTTTCATAGCATCTCTATGAGAACTAATGATCCAGGCATCGTAGCCTGTATATTTTTGTTTAAGCACATCTCCGATCTCTTTATATAGATTCGTGATGTCCTCTGTTTTAATTCTTTCCCCATACGGTGGATTCATAATTAAAACACCTTCACCAGCAGGTGGTTCAGTATCGGCAAAAAATGAAACATGTATACCTACTTTGTCCTGCAGTCCGGCAGCTTCCACATTTTCACGGGCACTCTGCAACACCCGGCCCGACCAATCGGATCCGGTGATACGGACTTTATCATCTCTGATTTTTTCGTCTGCGTGCTGTTTTACATCATTCCACAAATTTTCGTCGTAGTCTTTCCAACGTTGAAAAGTATAATGTTCCCTGAATTTGCCAGGAGGAATTCTATGAGCAATAAGTGCTGCTTCGATCGGAATGGTACCCGATCCACACATCGGATCGATGAATGGTTTTTTCCGGTCCCATCCCGAAAGAAGAATCATTCCTGCAGCGAGGACCTCATTTAGCGGTGCAGGCCCGGTGGCTTTCCGATAACCTCTCTTGAACAGTGGTTCACCGGAGCTATCTACCGAAACAGTACATTGATTTTTGAAAACGCGTACGTTGATTGCCATGTCGGGATCAAACTTTTTAACGTTCGGTCGTTTCCCGGTCAATTCCCTGAAACGATCCACCAGTGCATCTTTTGTTTTCAGAGCGAGATACTTAGAGTGGTTGATGTTGGAATGACTGGTGATCCCGTCAATCGAAAATGTACTATTGATATCAAGATAATCTTCCCAGGTAATTTTTTTCACTTCTTCGTAGAGCTGGGTTTCATCAAAAGCCTTAAAAACAGCAATCGGTTTGATAATCCGTAAAGCTGTTCTGAGTTGATAATTGGCTTTGTACATCAGCTTTTTATCGCCATAAAATTCAACACCCCGCTGAACCGTCCGGATACCACTACCTCCGAGTACTTTAATTTCCTCTGCCAGCACTTCCTCAAGCCCTGCGAGGGTTTTTGCGATCATCCGGAACATATTGTTTTCTTCGCTCATAAATAAAGATATGGGCAACAAAGGTATAACAATTCAATCACCATTTTTTGCATATTTGTACGACGAAAAACATATGCTATGACGATAATTGAAGCACAGAAAGCCGTTGATAACTGGATAAACACGACTGGTGTCAGGTATTTCAGCGAGTTGACAAATATGGCTGTCTTAACAGAAGAGGTAGGTGAAGTGGCCAGGATCATGGCCCGTAAATATGGCGATCAGTCATTTAAGGAATCTGAAAAAGAAATCGACCTGGCTGACGAATTTGCAGATGTATTGTGGGTATTGATCTGCCTGGCCAACCAAACAGGCGTTGATCTTTCAGAGGCATTCAGGAAAAACCTTGAAAAAAAGACCAAACGTGATGGCGAGCGGCATAAGAACAATCCTAAACTTCGCAAATAAAAAACCCGTCTTCATGTTTGTAATATGAAAACGGGCAAGTCTGCTTGCTGTCAACCTTTTAAAATCTTTTATCCGAGAAAAGAATTCAACATCCAGATCCTCTTCTCGGTGTTGCTTATCAATCCCGAAAGCAAATCAGATGTACCTTCATCACCGGCCTCGCCGGCATCCTCCATAACGATTCGCATGCGTTCGAGCAGTTGCCGCGAATTATTTAAAACTACACTAACGCCCTGCTTTCCATCTTTGATACCTTTTACCGGCTCAATTTCCGATTCACTCAAATAATCATCGAATCCGTGAAGCGGAGTGCCCTGAAGCATCAAAATCCTCTCAGCAATCTCATCAATGGTTTCTGCTGCTTCCGTGTACCACTGTTCATATTTTTCATGTAAAACGAAAAACCTTTCACCTTTCACTAACCAATGAAGTCCGCGAAGATTCTGATAATAGATCTGGTAATTGCTTAGCAGGGTATTAAGACCTGAAGTGATTTTTTCAACCTGTTTTTTGTTTTCTTTTATCATTGTTTCCATAATTTTAAATTTTAACTTGTTTTTGTTTGTTATGAGGCAAATTTACTATTGCCCATATAAATGATTCTTATATTTGCATAAGAAAAATTTATACAAGATGAACTTAAATCAGATCGAATATTTCAATGAGTTGGTTCGCTGGCAGAATTTCTCGAAGGCAGCACAATCACTTAATATCAGTCAACCTGCGTTAAGTTTACAAATCCAGAAACTGGAGGAAGAACTCGGCTTTAAACTGGTAAACCGGCTTAAAAAACCGATGAAACTCACACCGGAAGGTGAAATATTTCTGGAACGCGCCAGGGAAATTTTACATCAGGTTGATGAGCTTCGAAATATTGCCTTAGAAATGGAAGATGCTGTGAGCGGCACCTTGCATATTGGTATCATTCCTACGCTATCTCCCTATTTTTTACCTTTATTTATAAATGATCTGAACAGAAATTTTCCCGATTTACAGCTTGAAGTGGAGGAACTCATCACCGGGCAGATCATCACCGGATTAAAAACCGGCAATCTGGATGCAGGTATCATTTCAACACCAGTGGAAACAAACGGTATTGAAATAACCCCAATGTTTTATGAACGATTTTACCTCTATGTTTCCGACAAACATCCGCTCTTTGAAAATAAGGAGATCGATACAAATTCGCTGGACACAGAAGATATCTGGTACCTGAAGGAGGGCAATTGTTTTCAAAACCAGGTGAATGCCATTTGCAGGCTGGCCGGCAAACCTACCAAAGGAGAAAACCTTGTATACAGCTCCAATTCAATTGAATCGCTGCGGCGGATCGTTGAAACCCGCAAAGGGATCACCTTTATTCCTGAACTTGCCACCTTGGGTGTTGCTTCTGAATATGAGGATTTGATCAAACCCCTGAGTGGAGAACAACCTGTTAGGGAAATAAGCCTTGTGCAGGCCCGGAAAGGATGGAAATCCAGGTTGGTGGAAGCTTTTCTTCAAACCTCAATGGCAGCTATTCCGGAGCGAATGAAAACTAAACCGAAACAGAATATTGTCGATACGGAGTTGCGGATCAGCTAGTTTGGTTCACTTTTGTCAGGCTTTGCTTTTGATTGGTGCAATCAGTTAAATCAGTTGAAT
>JAGQVF010000187.1 GCA_020438135.1 Bacteroidales bacterium
ATTATCATTTGGATTTTGGAATTTTAAAAGATTGGATTTTCATCTAATCCAACTTCAGAACTGCCAAAAACGCCGATTGGGGAACTTCCACATTCCCTACCTGCCGCATCCGTTTTTTCCCTTTCTTTTGTTTTTCAAGGAGCTTCCGTTTACGGGTGATGTCGCCACCGTAACACTTGGCGGTTACGTCCTTGCGAAGTGCTTTTACGGTTTCGCGGGCAATGATCTTTGATCCGATGGCCGCCTGAATCGCTACATCAAACTGCTGGCGTGGGATCAGCTCTTTCAGCTTTTCGCACATGCGCCGACCGAAATTATAGGCATTGTCGATATGTGTCAAAGTAGAGAGGGCATCCACGGTTTCGCCATTGAGGAGGATATCGAGTTTGATCAGTTTGGCGGTTTGATAACCTTTCTGGTAATAGTCGAACGATGCATACCCTTTGGAAATGCTTTTCAGTTTGTCGTAAAAATCAAAAACGATCTCGCTCAAAGGCATCTCAAAAGTAACCTCCACACGATCCGAACTCAGATAGACCTGGTTTTTTAAAACACCCCGTTTGTCGATGCAGAGGTTCATGATCGAGCCGACATACTCCGACTTGGAGATGATCTGAGCTACGATCACCGGTTCTTCAATATAGTCGATAAATTTTTGTTCGGGCATGCCTGACGGATTGTGCACTTCGATCACCTCCCCCTTGTTGTTGATCACATTAAAAGAGACGTTGGGCACCGTGGTGATCACATCCATATCAAATTCACGGTCGAGGCGCTCCTGCACGATCTCCATATGTAGCAGGCCGAGAAAACCGCAACGGAAACCAAATCCAAGTGCTGCCGACGACTCCGGTTCAAAACTGAGGGAGGCATCGTTCAGTTGCAGCTTTTCGATAGAAGCACGCAAGTCCTCATAATCATCTGCATCCACCGGGTAGATTCCTGCAAACACCATTGGTTTCACATTTTCGAAACCGGCAATGGCCTTGTCGCTGGGCCGTTCCACATGGGTGATCGTATCCCCCACTTTCACCTCTTTAGATGTTTTTATGCCCGAGATAATATACCCCACCTCACCGGCGCTCAGCTTTTTGCGCGGTTCCATTCCAAGACGAAGAATACCGATCTCATCTGCATTATACTCTTTCCTGGTGGCCATAAATTTCACAAAATCTCCCTTTTCGAGGGTGCCGTTCATAATTCTGAAATAGGCCACGATTCCACGATAACTGTTAAACACCGAATCGAAGATCAATGCCTGGAGAGGTGCATCAGGATCACCTACCGGATGGGGTATTTTTTTGATGATACGGTCGAGGATCGCTTCCACACCATAACCTGTTTTACCACTTGCTTCAAGGATATCTTCATGATCGCAGCCAATCAGGTCGACGATCTGGTCTTTCACCTCATCGATCATGGCCGCTTCAAGATCAACTTTGTTGAGTACCGGGATGATCTCGAGGTTGTGTTCGATGGCAAGATAGAGGTTGGAGATGGTTTGCGCCTGAATCCCCTGGGTAGCATCCACGATCAGCAGTGCTCCTTCGCAGGCAGCAATGGACCGCGACACTTCATATGAAAAATCGACGTGACCGGGGGTATCGATCAGGTTGAGGAAATATTTTTCGCCTTCATGCTCATATTCCATCCGGATGGCATGACTCTTAATGGTGATACCACGCTCGCGTTCAAGGTCCATGCTATCGAGCACCTGATCCTGTTTATCGCGGTCGTCGAGGGTGTGGGTCATGTCTAAAAGCCTGTCTGCCAGGGTACTTTTACCGTGGTCGATATGGGCTATGATGCAGAAATTGCGGATGTTCTTCAAGTTGTTTGAGCATTTTAAATTTGGGTGCAAAGATATGAATTTGTTTGAAGAATATGGCGAGGTGCGGGGTGCGGGGTTGTTTGGTTAAATGTTGAATTTGGTGAATCGGGGGCCGGCTGCATACTCGAAAGAATAAAAAACTATCACAAATGGTAGTATTGAGTTTAGAATTATTTAAAAAAGTTTTACATTTGAAAAAATAAGAGATCTTGAAATATATTAGCCTTACCATAGTATTTGTAATTTTCAGCCAAATACTCTTTTCTCAGGAACCAGAAGTTAAAAAAGGAATTTTTGGATTTTCAGCAGGTTTTGCATTCCCTACCGGTAAATTTGCCGACGAAAAAGACCGGGTAGACAATTCGGGTTTCGCACTAACCGGCCAGCACTATGCACTTAAATTTGATTACCTTCTATCCGATAATTTTGGTATTGTCGGAACATATGGCCGAAGCATTTGCCCAATCAATGAACATGATCTGATGACCGAAATATATGCATTGAATCCATTGGCATCATGGGAATTTGATGAAGGAGAATTTACCAGTTCCAGCTTTCTTGTTGGATTTAATATTCAGGGGATCGACAGGGGTTTTGGGTTTGATATGCGGTTGATGCTGGGTTTGGCATATGCCAGTCTGCCAAGGATCACTGCCGAAGGAACCGGATATGATGTTCCGGCTTATCTCACCATGCGAACATCCGGATCGTCATCCTTTGCCTATGACATCGGATTGGGCCTGAAATTTTACATCGGGAAACAAATAGCAATAATTACAGATGTTGACTACCTTGGATATAAACCCACATATGGTTTAAGCACTACCAGTAATTTTGGGTTCCAGTCGCAATCTACCTACTCCGAAAAAGTTAACCTTATAACCTGGACCGCCGGAATCGGTGTAAGATTCGAGTAAAACGAATTTGATCCTGATTCCATTTGAAGTTTTTATATGGCCTGACAATCATTATTTCATTCAATACAGCCATATCCGATTTGACGTTTGGAATTATGTAATTTTATATTTTCTTCTGATCACGGATCATACATTGTAATTTTCAAACATAAATCTATTATGAATAAAAAGATCAATCTGCTATCGGCAATTTCGATTGGTGTTGGAGGTATGGTAGGCGGCGGTATATTCGCTGTTCTCGGACTGGCAGTTTCTTTTTCCAGAGGAGCCACCCCGGTTTCGTTCCTGGTAGCCGGCCTCATTGCATTGATCACCTCCTACAGTTACATCAAATTATCCACAGCTTATCCCGACCGGGGCGGAACCGTTAAATTTATCAACCAGGGTTTCGGGGAAACGATTTTCAGCGGTGGCATCAACAACTTGCTTTGGATCAGCTATATTATCATGCTTTCCTTATACGCCTCAGCTTTTGGATCGTATGCTCCCAACCTCTTTACAATTTATGGAAATGATATTGATTTTCATCTGTATGTCAGTGGAATCATTGTGCTTGCATCGATTATCAACTATGCGAGTATCAAAATTGTAGGAGCCATTGAGTCGTATGCTGTTTTTATAAAGGTTGTGATACTGATCGCGTTTGTTGGGATCGGTCTGTATGGTTTGATCGGAAACGCTAACCTCGAACAGCTCAATCCCGACAACTGGGCCACCCCAATCAAAATTATCGGAGGAGGAATGGTGATATTTGTTGCATATGAAGGATTTGAACTCATTGCCAACGCCGTTCCGGATATTAAAAACCCCGAAAGGAATATTTCCCGGGCTTATTATTACTCCATTATTTTTGTAATTGTCCTTTACATCGTTATTGCCATTGTAACGGTTGGATCGCTTTCATACAGCGAAATTGCCAAAGCCGAAGATTATGTGCTTGCAGAGGCTGCCAAACCGATGCTCGGTCGAACAGGCTTCACAATCATCACCATCGCGGCGCTCATTTCTACATTTTCAGCTATTAATGCTTCACTTTACGGAGGTTCGAGAGTGAGTTTTGAAATATCCGAAGACGATGAATTACCGCATCAGTTAACTTTTAATTTATGGAATCATCCGTTGGGCTTGATGATCACTGCGCTTGCAACCTTGCTGATGGCAAACCTGTTGAAGCTTGAGAGTATCTCCACGGCGGGCAGCGTTGGATTTCTTCTCATCTTTTCTGTGGTAAACCTGGTGGGATTTAAGCTTGCCGAAAAAACACACAGCAGCAAATCAATACCCCTCATCGGTTTTCTGCTTTGTGCCACAGCCCTTGTGGTCCTTTTTCTACAACAGGCTTCATCCAATATATCGGGTTTAATCATTCCGGTATCGATCGTAGCCGGTTGCTTCATTATCGAATGGATATATAAAAAAACAGATCATACAAATAAGCACTAGGTTTTACGGCTTGTACCAAATGATTACAATTGTTGCTCAGCATGACAATTGTTAAATTTTATGATTAACTTTCAAAAGCCTATCCTTGCCGATCTGTCAGTTAATATCTTTCTGAATCTAATGTTATTCCTTTTGATAGCAGACGTTTCGTTGCCTTTTTATAATTGTCAGGAAACGTTAAACAATCTTAATAATCAGACATTTCCGGTTTAACGGAATGTATATTGATCCGGTGATCGAAAATTGAAGCTATGCAAACAAAACGCAGAATTTCAATTGACGAAGCGTACCGCCAATATGAAACCTCAAACAAAGGACTTCACACCGATGAAGTAAATTCAAGGTTAAAAAAATACGGACCCAATCAAATCGCTGAAAAAAAGCAAAGTCCCATCCTCAAATTCCTGAAATATTTCTGGGGGCCCATTCCATGGATGATAGAGGCTGCTGTGATCCTTTCGGCTGTGGTAGCTGACTGGACCGATTTCGGAATTATTCTGCTATTACTGATCACCAATGCTGTAGTTGGGTTTATTGAAGAATTCCAGGCCGATAACGCGGTGGAAGCTTTAAAAAAATCGTTGGCAGTAAAGGCCAGGGCACTTCGCGACGGAAACTGGAAAACCCTCGACGCTTCAGGGTTGGTGCCGGGCGATATCATCCGTGTACGTTTGGGTGATGTTGTTCCGGCAGATGCCCTGATCATCGACGGAGAAAACATACAGGCCGACCAATCTGCTTTGACCGGAGAATCTCTACCTGTTAAAAAAGAAAAATCCGATGAAATTTTTTCAGGGTCCATCATCAAACAGGGTGAGGCCACCGCTTTGATAACCGCCACCGGGATCCATACCTTTTTCGGAAAAACCACTTCTTTGATGGAAGATGCCCATACCACCAGCCATTTCCAGAAAGCAGTGCTCAAGATCGGGAATTACCTGATCATCATTGCCCTCGTTTTAGTTGCTACCATTCTTGCAGTAAGCATTTTCAGGGGAGATGAATTTTTAACTATCCTCCGGTTTTGCCTCGTGCTGACCATTGCTGCCATTCCGGTAGCCATGCCAACGGTTTTATCGGTTACGATGGTTGTAGGGGCCAAATTATTGTCGAAAAAGCAGGCCGTTGTGCGTAAACTGTCATCCATTGAAGAAATGGCAGGTGTAGATGTGTTGTGTTCGGATAAAACAGGAACCCTTACTAAAAACAAACTGGAAGTCGGTGAGATAATCAGGCTGAATGGTCATCCCGGAGATGAAATCCTTTGTTATGCAAAGCTTGCTTCCCGGGCTGAAAATGACGACCCGATCGATACGGCAGTTTTAAATGCAAATGCGGGAACCTCGGCACAAAAACATTTCCAAACACTGAATTTTAAGCCATTTGATCCGGTAATCAAACGAACCGAGGCAAAAGTGAAAGACGATAGAGGGCACACTTTCCTGGTTTCGAAAGGAGCTCCACAAGTGATCCTTGATCTGTGCAAGCCGGATGAAAAAACTTCTGCCCATGTGAAAGATGAGATTGATGAACTGGCCGGCAGGGGTTATCGTTCGCTGGGTGTTGCTGTTGCTGACGATGAAAAACACTGGCAATATCTGGGATTGCTACCATTGCTTGATCCACCGCGAGAAGACAGCAAAGAAGTGATCGACCAGGCTAAAAAAATGGGAATAACGGTAAAAATGGTTACGGGCGACCAGGAAGCCATTGCCCGTGAAACCGCTTCAAAACTTGGTATTGGGAACAACGTTCTGAATGCCGGCCTTTTTAAAGATACCAAACACCATGAAGCCGGCCGGATGGAGGATCGAATCGAAGAGGCCAATGTATTTGCTGAAGTTTATCCCGAACACAAATACCACATTGTGGATGTGCTGCAAAAGAAAAATCACATCGTAGGCATGACCGGCGATGGTGTAAACGATGCTCCAGCGCTGAAAAAAGCCGATGCCGGAATCGCCGTTTCGGGCGCTACAGATGCAGCACGGGCAGCCTCAGCCATGGTGTTGCTCACCCCTGGATTATCAGTCATTATCGATGCCATCAAAGAGAGCCGCAAAATCTTTCAACGGATGAACAGCTATACCATTTACCGGATCACCGAAACCATACGGGTGTTGTTTTTCATGACTTTATCGATACTCACTTTTAACTTTTACCCGGTAACTGCGGTTATGATCGTATTACTGGCCCTGCTTAATGATGGAGCTATCATCTCCATCGCCTACGACCGGGCCAAAAGCTCAATGCACCCCGAAGCCTGGAAGATGCCGCTGGTATTTACCTTAAGCACTGTGTTAGGGGTCATCGGCGTCATTGAATCATTCGGGTTGCTCTATATCGGGAAACAATATCTTGGTATGTCGCAGGAAATATTGCAAACCCTAATCTACCTGAAACTTTCGGTTGCTGGCCACCTCACGATATTTGTTACCCGTACCCGGAAAAATTTCTGGACAGACCGTCCTTCAAATACTTTGCTTTTTGCCGTGATCATTACACAAGCCATAGCTACTCTCATTGCGGTGTACGGACTTTTTATGACTCCCTTGGGATGGAAACTTGCCGGGATTGTTTGGGCCTATTGTATTGCCTGGTTCCTGGTGGAAGACGCCGCCAAAGTGATGATCTATAAAATGGTGGAATCGCATAACCCGCTTGCTAAAGTGATAAACACAAAATAAAATATAATGAAAACGCTTAAAAACTAAATACGATGAAAACAAATGAAATTCATGAAACAGGAATTAAAGAAGAAAAATTACAACCCGAAGTAAGGGCATTATTGAACGACCTCATGTCGGGAAACACCATCAAACGGAAAGAAGCCAGGCACTGGCTGGAATCGCAGGGAGAGGATGTGCTTGACGACCTGCATTATTTGTTACGGGCAAAAGATCATCAGCTACGTTGGGAAGCTGCCAAAGCACTCGAAGACATCGCTTCTTCCAAAAGCATTCCGGTATTTATTAAACTGATGCATAACCACGAAACCGAATTTAGATGGATGGCTGCGGAAGGATTACGCAAAATTGGAAAAGAAAGCATCCCGGCAGTACTTGAGCTGGTTGAAAACAGTGGACAATCGGTACATATCCGCCAGGGAGCGCATCATGTTTTGAATGCATTGTATTCCGAACAGGAAAAGCTGGAACAGAAAAACCTGATGGATGCACTCTCGAACAGCAACGAACTGGGCGAAACCGCTCCCGTGTGGGCGGAAGAAGCACTCGAACGGTTATCAAAACGTATTGTATAGCTTCGGATAACTTTCAACGCTCGTTCACACGGATGACTAACTGCCCTATAAAGCAGGTAGTTTTTTTCGGAATAAAAAAATCATGAAACCTGAAAATACATTCAAATGAAAGATCTTGATATTTTAATTGTGGGTGCAGGTATTGCCGGGCTAACAGCCGCTGCATTGTTAAAAAAGGAAGGAGCAGAACCAACCATTATCGAAAGAGAAAAAGCAGAAGATTATAACAGATCGGGCTATATGCTGGGTTTATTGCCGCTTGGTGGAAGAGTTTTGACAGCCTTAGACCTGCAAAATTCCTATTTCAACCATAGCATTGAAATGCAACAATATGAAATTCACAAGGAAGATGGCACCTTAAACAAAGCATATTCACTGGATTTCATCAATAAAACTTATGGTTCATATCGCGGTATTGCGAGGCAGGAACTGATTGATATTTTGCTCAGCAAGCTAAATAAAACCAGGATAATTTTTGGAAATACGGTAAAAGAAATCGAAAATACAGATCACAAAGTACAGGTAAAATTTAGTTGGGATGAGTTTTCAGAATATGACGTGGTAATCATTGCTGACGGTATGCACTCCGAAACGAGGAAATTGCTTTGGGATCATAACGAATATGAATATGTTGACACCCATTGGGGTGGATGGGTTGAGTGGCTTGAAGGACATGAACTCAAAGCCTATAAAGAATATTGGGGAGCATCATCATTTATGGGATTATATCCTGTAAAAGATAAAATCGGGGTTTTCCTGGGAGGCCCGGTCAAATTGATAAAGAAAGAAGGTGTCGCGCAATTTTCAAAGAAAATAAAGAGAGATGTTTTACCCGAATATAAAATCCTGCAAAATGCCCTCGAACAGTTTCAAAAATCTGACCATCCTTTCTTTTGGGAATTTTATGATGTAAGGACCCCTGAATGGAGAAAAGGGAAGGTGATTTTATTGGGCGATGCAGCCTGCGGTTTTTTACCGACGGCCGGTGTTGGTGCATCCATGGCGATGGACTCAGCAGCAGCACTGGTGGATGAATTGACCAGAACTGATAAACATCACATCGAATACGGATTGCGATTATTTGAGAAAAGACAAAAGGAACGAGTTGAAAAAGCTCAAACCGACTCCCGTAATCTGGGTAGTTTGATGTTTGTAAAATCAAACGTGCTGGCAGGCATTCGCGATTATGCCATCCGGTTCTACACTTTAAGAGAATTGGTGAAAAACATCAGTAAAACAATGGAAGGTTAAACAAAAAATTGTTTGAGTGAAGGCTGGCCAATAACCAGGTTATTCTTTTCCTTTCTTAAGGTAAAAATAAGCAATATCCTCATTTACACCTGCCCGATGCTGAGTTATTGTACAAACCATACATAATTACGGATGAAAGGATACCCTGAAAGGATAAAGCGATATACCCGGCCTATAGTATTTGTTTGCCCAAAGAAACGTTTTCTTTGCAAAACTCAACAAATTGTATTGATTGTTTAATAACTATTGTATTGAATTTTCATAGTTATTATTCCCATATTTAATACCTATTATTCTTATGTTTAATATCTTTCATATTTCTTATAGATATTAATGAACCTACGGATGCACCGGGTTCTGTTGATCAGGCAATTAGGAGGCCTGCTCCATAATATCGTTCGACTTCCCTAACCTTAATTAAAAAAAAACAGCCACCCGGTCGGAATGGCTGTTCAGTCGTTTTACCGAATGATAAGTCGCTTTTTATATTTACCTGAATCGGTATTGATCCTTAGTAGATACAATCCTTTCTGAAACCCGTTTATATCGATAAAGTAGTTTTTCTCACCCGGTGAAGCATTGTAAACATTTTCACCAAGTGAATTATACATTTCGATGCTGCGGATTATATCCATCGATTCAACATTTACCTTATGATCGGCGGGATTTGGATAAACATTAATATTACCGGCAAGCAAATGCTCAATGTTATCGATAAGGATCAATACCGTATCGGTCGATCCCGATTCGCCTTCGTCGTACATGGCCGTAACAAAATATTCGTGTTTCGTGCCATTGCCGGTTGCATTTAGGTGGATGAAACTGGTGTTGGTAGCATAAGCAAGCTGGTTGAACCCTGCATTGTTCAGGCTGTAATAGATCTTATAGCCGTTACACGCATTTCCTGCTGGCTGCCCCCAGTTCAAATGGATATCCGGCAGGATAATATCAGCCGTGAGATCAACCGGAGGTTCAAGCATTGACGGAATGTAAATATTAATGCACGAGGGATTTGATTCACCGTTTTCACAAACCGTGGTAACACAATATTCATAGGTAATGCCGGGTGTAAGCGAATCGGTGATCATGGTTCCGTTTGTGATAAAACCAACCAAATTCCCATTGAGGTGTACATTAAAACCGAGGGTCGTTCCTACAAGTGGCGGATCCCATGTTAGCTCAAACTGATAAGGATTGACAGGTACAGCAGCCAGGTTCTCCGGTTGTCCGCAGGGTTCATCTATTGTTACAGTGGCAATATTGGAACAGGAAGACTCGCCTTCATCATACATCGCTTTGATGCAATAGTCGTATGTGCCCGGAGCAAGATTAAAATCAGTATAAAACGTAGAGAATGCGTTACCAATCAAATCTCCATCACGGTAAATGTTATAGTACAATAAATCTTTTGTACCTTTTTGCTTAAATACCGCAGATGGTGAAGAAATACCCATTTCTTTGGCTGAAACAAATTGTGGTTGCGAAGGAAAATCCGGAATAGTTTTGGGAACCGGCTTAGTGATGCTGGATAAACTTTTACCACCTTCCACAAAAGCAGCAAGGTTCCAGTTATAATCCAAACTTGGACTTATATCAGTGAGGGGGCTCCATGTAATGGCATCGTTAGAGATCATATCACCTTTGGAATAAACAGACGGACCATCATCACAACCGGCAGGGAAAGTTCCCACATCATGTGTTACAGCATATCCAAACCACAATTCTTCGGAGGCATCGATAATAACAGGATTATCCAGTTCAACCTGATTAAACTGATCGACGGTATAAGAATTTACAGGTTGCGACAAAACCAGCGTTTGTGCATTGGCTCCGGTCCATATCATTATTTCAAATTCTGCATCAGTGTACTCATTGGGGAAGAATGAGATTTCAGTGATCTGCAATCCGTTATAATCAACAAGATCTTCAGGCAGCCAATGGGAAGCAACATAAAAGGTTCCACCACTGGTTAATCCAATTCCGTTTCCATTATTTACTCCCAAATCCCAACGGATCCATTCCATGAATCCACCTGAAGGGGCGTCCCAATGAAGACCAACATTATTACCCGTAACCAATGCGGTAAGATTTTCAGGAGGATATAGTGTTTCTTGTATAATAACCTGTTCAATATTTGAAGCATCAGACTCGCCGGTATTGTATACTGCCGTAACATAATAATTGTATGTACCCGGCTCAAGTTCCATATCTTCAAAAGTTGTTAAACTGGTATAACCCAAAAAATTGTCGTTTCGATACACCTTATAATTGTTTGGAGAACCGGAAGCGGGCGGATCCCAATCAAGGGTTACGTTGTTCTGTTCTAATACGGTAGCTGTAAGATTGGTTGGTGGCATCAACCCGGTGGCCTGGGTGAGGCTGAAATCCTGTGTTGTAGCATTACCGGCTGAAATCGTTACCGTTTCAGAAGCATTCAGGTAACCCATCCTCGAACAGACTGCGGTATAATCACCCGGGGCTATATTATTTATAAAGTACTGACCGTTGGCCAGGCTGGTACCGGTAATGGAAGTACCCGACAAGGAGACGGTAGCTCCTTCAATTGCACCACCTCCGGTTGCATCCGTCACGATACCTTCCAGCATTCCTCCGGACACAACCGGAATAAGATCCGACTTCAACACCGGCACATACTGAAAATAGTTATCGGTAATCGGGTCCTCATCACCCCTGACATGCAAACCAGGCTCATTGTCTTCCATAAAAAGCAGATGAATATAATCATCGCTTGAAGGAGAACAGGAGGGAAATACACATTCACTGAAATAATAAATCAGGTCTGCATTCAAATCGACGAAATCGCCCCAGGTTTGTCCTCCATTGTTTGAACCCCGAGCCCAGATGTGCCTGTAATTCTGTAAACCGTTATCGTAACCTTCGGTAACTGAAGAATAAAGCAAGAATACATTGTTCATCTCATCAATTACCAGTTGTGGCATCGACGAAAACCCGACATAATAGAGCCCCTGATCACCAAGGATATCCAAAACTCCGTTGTTGTTCAGATCCTGCGACCAGCCGATGAGGTTATAATCCTGAATTAATTCTGTTCCCACACCGCCATAAGGATTCAGGGCATTCAGGTTATCAGAAAATGTGGGCATATCTTCGTTCCAGTAGGCAACACCATCTACCAGTGGAAACCATGACATGGATATACCATCGCTCATGGCCCGGTTGATGCCAAAAGCAACATGCACTCTACCGGTGTTATCGAAGGCGAGGCTGTGGGATCCGTCGGAACAGTAAAAAGTATCGGTAACGATAGCATTATTGGGATCGAATAACGGGTAAGGGTGTTCCCAGATCACTGTTTTTGTCCAGTTATCACCGTTATCGGTTGATTTCATCAGTACCAGGTCGGTCCAGTCGTCACCCACCAGGAAAGCGACAAGGTTATCCCGTGCGATGATATCATACGAATCGCCGCTAAAACCTACATAATCATCAGCATCGATCCCATCCAGCAAAACGTGTTCATGATCCCAGGTTTGTCCCCCGTCGGAAGATCTCGAATACAATAGTGCGCCGTCCATTCCCTGGTAAACTACCCCACCATTCGAAACAGGGGCTGTAAGTGCGATCACATGAAGATCGTTATGATCAACGCCCCCGGTTGCTGCCCTTGGCCAGAGATAATAAGCATCGACAGTCGGTCCGATATAATTCGAAGAATTCCAGCTACCTGATCCTTTGTTTGGACGGGTGTTGATCGAAAGCCCATCGAGGGAGGTACCTGAATAGTGCGAAACCACCATTTCACCGTTTGCTCCCCATGGAACATAAGAGGGCCATCCGGCACGGTAGGGCTCAACCGTGGTGGTAGGCTGAGGGTCCCAGTTTGTACCGTCGAAATAGTTATACCCGGTACCCCGGTCGGAAAAGTTTGCATTGATACTATATATAAAAGTTGCTCCGATGGTTCCATCCGGGTATTTATAAATTCTTCCGGGCTCACTACTGTTTGTTTGGAGGTCGTACCAGGTCATCCCAATAGCACCTTCAAGAGGAACTGACACAGGTTCGAGTGTAAATGAATGAGAAGTGGTTTGACCTTCATATATATTTACCAATACGGATTCTTCAATATAACCCGGGCGTGAGCATGAAACCCAGTAAGTCCCTTCAGGGATGTCGTCGATAAAGTAAAATCCTGTAGAACTGCTGGTGGCACTTAACGCTGTGCCCTGAACTTCAACCAAAGCTCCCTGCAAAGGAGAGCCAGTGTTTTGATCGGTAATATATCCTTCCAGGTATCCCTCCGAAGTAACATTGAAGAAAATATCCATGTCGGTCAACAAATAAAGCATGTTATTCAAACCATAAGGATCTTCATCTCCTCTCACTGCCAATCCTGGTTCAGAATCTTCCTGGAAGATCATATGAATGTTACCATCAGAAGTTGGCGAACAGGAAGGAAAAACACATTCACTGAATATATAGATCAGTTCATCATTTAAATCGAAGAAATCGCTCCAGGAGGTAGTTGCATTTTGAAAACCCCGTGCCCAGATATGCCTGTAATCCTGTATTCCATTATTATAGGTTTCGGTTATTGATGAATAAAACAGGAATAGATTATTTGCATTGTCAACTATAAGCTGGGGCATGCTTGAAGTACCAACAAAATATAACCCAACATCACCCATAATATCGAGTGTGCCGTTTCCATTTATATCCTGCATCCAACCCACCAGATTGTAATCCTCCACCAGTTCAGTGCCCGGGTCGCCATAAGGGCTTAATGCATTAGGGTTATTTGTAAAGGCAGGCATGTCTTCATTCCAGTAGGCTAAACCATCCACCAGCGGAAACCAGTAAACGATATCACCATCGCTATAAGCCCGGTTTATGCCGAAGGCCACATGAATTTTTCCTGTATTGTCGATAGCGAGGCTATGCGCACCATCGGCACAATAGAAAGTATCTGTAACATATTGATTGTTGGGATCCCATTGCGGATAAGGGTGATCCCATATGACTGTTTTGGTCCAGTTGGTACCGTTATCGATGGATTTAAACAAGGCAAGTTCCTGCCAATCTTCACCAACAAGAATTGCGACTGTATTATCTTTCCCGTAAATTTCATATGAATCGGCCCTGATACCTGAATAATCTGCTGATCCCGCTCCGGGTAGAATGATATGCTGTATATCCCAGGTGTTGCCGCCATCCTGCGAACGGGAATACACCAACGCACCATCCTGCCCCTGGTAGAGGGTTCCGCCGTTGTCTACCGGAGTTGTTAGGGCGATCAAATGAAGAGTATTATGATTGGTGCCGCATGTAGAAGCTCGTGGCCACAACAAACCCGTTGCCCCGGCAGGAGGATTAACCGAAGATTCTGTCCAATTTCCAGCCCCTTTATTCGAACGTTTGGAAATAAC
This sequence comes from Bacteroidales bacterium, assembly GCA_020438135.1. GTDB lineage: Bacteria > Bacteroidota > Bacteroidia > Bacteroidales > JAADJA01 > JAADJA01. Next base: position 14,113 of record JAGQVF010000187.1, read on the forward strand.
GAGCGAATTCGTAGTGTGAGCCACCACCAGTTCCCCGTTCGTTCCCCAGGGCATGTATGAAGGCCAGCCGGTTCGTACCGTTTCGATACGTGATGTTGGGGGAGCATCCCAATCAGACCCGTCAAAATAATTATAACCGGTGCCGCGGTCAGAAAAAGATGGATCAAACATTCCGTACGTAAAGGTGGCTCCGATAGTACCATCAGGATAAAGATGAATCCGGTTCTGACAACTGGCATTGGATTGGAGATCGTAGATGGTTTCACCGACATAATCCGCATATTTTAAGGAATTTGCGTTTTGAATAATTGCAGGTGAAAGATTTTCGGTTTCGGCTGTGGCGGTTTTATTTATCACCGCTTTGTTTCGTAAATTTTCAGGAGCATAAATCCTTTGACTATATCCGGACTGCAATGTTATTATTGCTACCAGAAACATCATAAACAGTTTTTTCATGTTACTTTTTTTTAGGTTAATAAATGAGCGAACATCGTTAATTCGATCTTTCGCTATAATTATAAATCATAGATATTTGTTTAAATGGTTCACGGTATGTTGAATGGTGTTCGGGAATCTATTTTAGTACTTCCAAAGATAAATATTATGATGGCAAAGAATAAAGCATTCTAAAATTTAGAAGTATTCTAAATAGACAGCTTTCCGGCTCATTAAGATGACTCAAACCAGTAAAACGAAAAATTAATATTGCTTTCAGATAATGAACTAACCAATGTCGTCTTTTAGGTTAAAAAGAAATACTTTTGACAGACGCTTGGGAACATAAAAAAACATCATCAGGAAAATTGAAGAAGCGATATCAACTAAATATGATTAAAACATCATTTAAAACAATCATTTTCTTTCTTCTTTTCAGCGCTTGCCAGGCACCCCAACTGAAGCAAAATCCGTCAGGAGATAACCCTGATACAAATTCTTATAAACCGCTTGCCCGCTATTGGTGGTTTGCTTCGGAAATTAAGAAAAAAGACGTCCGGTACAATCTGAACTGGCTGAAGGAAAATGGCTTCGGAGGTGTGGAACTGGCCTGGGTTTATCCATTAAATGCCAGAAAAAAACCGGTGGATACTGTCTATACACCCAGGCAACCCTGGCTTTCACCTGCCTGGCAGGAGATAGTTGAATACACCATGCATTATGCCGATAGCCTGGGTTTGCAATGCGATTTTACATTGGGAACGTTATGGCCATTCGGCGATTCGTATGTGCTGCCGGAACAGGCTTCCCGAAATTTCTCCGGAGATATTCAAACCATGCGGCTTACATGGGAACATCCCAAGCAGGGTTATGTGGTCGACCATTTAAACAGGAAACATTACCTCGCCTATCTCAGGAGGATGATCGATTCGTTGCCTGATCCGGGAACTGAGTTTAAACATGCCGGTTTTATCGATAGCTGGGAAGTTAAAACGGAGCTTTTGTGGACCGACCATTTAGATGATGATTTCACGAGCATTTACGGCTATGACATCAAACCCTGGATGGATCAATTGTATGAACCGGAAAACAGGGATGTTCTTTACGATTACAGGAAACTGATCTCAGAAAAAGTGATCCGCTTTTATGCAGATTTCGACAGCATCTTACGTGCTTCCGGTTTCCAATCGAGGGGCCAGTGCTCAGGGGCACCCTGCGACATTATTTCGGCCTATGCCAACATCGCTATTCCCGAAGGAGAGGCGATGTTATATGAACCTGAGTACAATCAAATACCTGCTTCTGCTGCGCTGCTTTCCGATAAAAAGTTTGTTACCGCCGAAACCTTCACCTGTTTGTACGGATGGCCCGATAACTACATGAGGCAGGAACAGACAGCCGACCTGAAGCTGGTTGCCGATGCGCTTTTTGCCAATGGCATCAACCGGATCGTTTGGCACGGAAAACCCCATAATCCGGCAGACTACGATACTGTGAATTTTTATGCAACGGTGCATCTCGGCAAAGAGGGGGCACTGGCCTCAGAACTTCAGGCTTTTAATGGCTATCTGAGCGAAGTTTCTGCATTTATGCAACAAGGAGAACCTTATACAGATATTGCTGTTTACCTGCCCACTGAAGATGCCTGGATGAAAGGTGAGATGCCCAAAGAAAAGCAGTTTATCTGGGCAAAAGAGTATTATGAAATGCGCTACATCTATCTCCCGGAAGTTTTGGCCGGCTTTCAACCGACATGGATAAATAATGAATTTCTACAAAAGGCTTCATATAAGGATGGAAAACTGTATTGCGGACAAGGCACATTTTCGGCTTTGTACGTGGGAACTGACCATCTCGATATATCAACGCTGCTAAGTATACTAAAACTTGCACGAGCCGGTTTACCGGTTTGCCTAACCCACCGACCTGAGCAGGCCGGGACTCTTAAACACCCCGGTTGGGACCGGTTTGTGGATCAACTCCTGGACCTTCCACATGTGAGCAGCGAATTTGATTTTAACATTACACCACTGGTTCAGGGGGAAAAGTGCCCTCCGTTCCGGGCACGTAAAACCGATAATTCATTGTTTATCTTTTTTGCCCATCCCAATTCGAAAGGTTTAAAATTCCCACTTGAATACGGACAATCATTCACTGTCGATACGATTGTAATTCCGGTGACTATTCATTATCAAAACCAGGAATACCCGGTTGATCTGACGTTTTTACCATACCGGGCTCTGCTTTATAGCCTTGAGGATGGTAAACTCAAACAGGTTGAACTTTCGTTTGAACCAAAAACACCTGTAGTAAAACCACGTCCGAAAGATTTTGAAGAGCGGTGGCTGGTGAAATAAAAAAACCCGGCGGAAATCCACCGGGTTGATAAAAACAAGTCATTCATTTTCACTGTTAATCGGGGACTTTATCTGCAATGCCATTATTTGGCAACCAATAGTTGTTTTTATCGGGGTTATTCACCTGTGTGTCCATATTCATATCACCACCGAAATACCCGCTTTTACCGGCAGAGGGGTCCCATTTTCCGGTAATATCTGTAGCGTTGATCGTTCCGTTACCATCTGCATTTCCGGCATATAAGCCATACTTCCCTCCTCCCAGACTGACCTGACCATTCAGATATGCTTTCGAAGCTGCGGTTGTAAAATCATAGCTGTAAATTCCTCCATTGGATGTGAGGGGTACGGACGACATCACTGCCAGGTGATTGCGATGCCATATCACCACATATAGATTTGCAGACGGTGTAAACCCAAATATCAGATCACTGGAACCATCCACTGCTGTGATGGTACCGTCACTGAGGATGAGTGCCGCTTTCCTGCCAACCATGGTTGCGGGAGTTGCCGTTGATGCCGCACCGGTGGTTTGCCTGAGTTCAACCAATACCCAGTCCGTTACCGAAGCATTTGGGATCACCCAAAAACTTTCCGAACCGGTATAAAACCACGGGGTGTTGCTATAAGGTTGACTTTGAGAAATAAACCAGGGATTCAGATCGGTGGTCATGGATGATGTTTCAAAAGGTCCCTGCAACAGGGCTTTCAGATCGACCACAATTCCACCGGTTCCGATAATTCCGCCATTTTGCAGCAAAGGCAAAGGAATGCCCTCATTAAGCATCAGGTTATTGAAATTGACAAACGCGAATTCTCCGTTGGTTAAATCCGGATTCAGTTGGAAGCGAAGCTTAAATAACACCCCCTGTGTTGCAATTCCGGCAGTTCCGGCGCCTGCAAAGGTGATGGTATTTCCGCTGATGTTTTTCACAAATGTCCAACCCGAGCAAAGCGTTCCGGTGGTGATGATATCCACAACCGTCAATTCAGGAGTATCATAGCCGATGGTCCCCTGCACTGAAAAAATCTGTTGTCCGGCCGGAATGGGTCCGATGGAAACCGGCATATCATATACTGAACCCAGGGTTGAATTAACCGTAGGAACACCCACCCATGTATCATAAACCGAAATGTTACCGCTATTGCCTGTAGCTCCCACATTATCCGTAACATGCAGTTGAATAACACCGCTTTTATAAGCTGTCAGCAATCCGGTATTATCGATAGAAGCCACCGATGGATCTGTGGAAGTCCAGGTGTATGGGGGAATGCCGCCACTCACCGAAAATGATTTGGTTTGACCTGCCACAATGGTATAGGTAGCAGGTGAAATGCTCAGGTTCGGCAGGGTGATCATATTAAACACCCCGTCGACTGTTTTGGCAGCCAGCGTTTCATTAAAAGTTGCATAAGTGAAATGTAAACCCGTGTTTCCTGAGTATATGGAAGATACATCAAAGACAAGCCTGATCAATTCACCGCTTCCCGTTAACGGAGCCGTACCTGCAAAAGCAAATGTAACCTGTCCGGGCACGGTGGTATTCAGTATGAGGTTGGAGTTTCCCTGCAGCATTGTCCCGGCCGAATTATAGCCTGTTGGAGTCAGGATATTGCTGCTGAAGGTAAACCGGAATTCACCCGCAAGGATATTAAACCCTGAAAGCGTTGTGGTGTTGATCGGAATTTCAACCGTACCCCCCTGCCATTCACTTACAGCAGGAATGGTTAACTTCATGGCCCGAACTTCAACAACACCGTTCGTTTCGTCGAGGATGCCATTGTTATCCTGAACCAAAACCTTTGTGAATCCAACACCAGTAGCTGTAAATAATCCGGAAGATCCAATATTTCCGGTTGCAGGATTGGTCAAACTCCATCCGTAAGGAGCAGTGCCTCCGGATACTGTGAACTGCTGTGTTTCACCCACTGCCAGGAGGGCGGTATTGGGATTAATGGAGATGGTTGGCAAGGCTGTGACGTTGATCGAGCCGTTATCAAATACCATCACCGGTGTGCCTTCATTAAAAAAGTTGGACGTGCTGCCGTTGTTAAAAATGAGGCTTGACCCTCCGGTTCCGGTACAGGTGAAATTGAGGTACAATAAAACACCCGTCCCTGCAAGCGGCGTACTTCCTGCATGAGCAATACCCAAAATGCCAGGTGTTGAAGTATTATAAACAGGATTTCCCCACCCCGATGACATGGTACCGGATACAGTTACGTTGTTGGCTGTTATCACATTGCTATTGTAGGAGATTACCAGTTGATACGAATATACGTTCAATCCGGTGAGGGTGTTGTCGACATATACCGGAATACTGACCACATCGCCATTAACGGCTGTCGGATCAGGAATCCGCATCTGAATGGTCTGCGCCTGGAGGATTGTCCCGGTCAGCACCACCAGAAGGCCCATTAGTTTTCTGATTCTTTTCATACCTGTCGGTTTAATGATTACATTTTTCATTTTCATGATCCATCTTACCTGACAAGCTGAATTTTTTGAGTTTCCACCGAATGGCTGCTGATCCGTTTAACAAAGTACAAACCTGCCGGTAACAATGAACCCCGGGAATCGGTGGTATTCCAATTCAGGCGATATACCGAAGCATCATGTATACCATTCACGATCTCAGAAACCAATTTACCGGTTATGTCATAAACCCCGATAAAAACATTTTCATTCATTGAAGAAACAGCATAACTGATTGTAACAAAATCTTTCGCCGGATTAGGATAACAATGAAGGCTACCGTTAGATGTTTTATTTAAATCGAGACCCGTTGAAATACCACTGATCATTATGGTTCCCGGATGAATATTTTCCGACAGATCGGTTTCATTGGCTAAAAAGTCAGATGCAGAAATAAAGGTTTGTCCGATCAGCATAACATCCGAGGCTTTGAACTTCAGGTTGATCACATCCAGCGAACCCTGCAACTGACTAATCCCTGCGATGGCCACACGGATCACTCCTTCATCCTCTATAACAGTGTAATTCACGTTCATTCCCGGAATCAGGTTTTCAATATCCGGGGCTTGAATATATACAGGATCATACTGAAACTCCATCTGCATTGAAAATACTCCGGAAGCATTGGCCAGGCTAACGGGAACTATAAATTCCTGACCGGGCTGAACATTCACATTGGCGATCATCAGCTCGGCTTCCGCCTGATATTGCGGAACAGGTGAAAGCAGTTCGGCCGGGAAATAAGAAATCAGATTAACCACATACTGCAGGATCAGGGATGCATCAAAAGCAGTGGCACCGGACGATCCCGAAACATCAGCAACGACCAGTTGCTTTGAACTCAGGAAGGGCGTTACCACATGCTGCAGTACCAGGGAGGCATCATAGGCTTGAATAATGCCATTAAGACTTACATCACCCATGAGGGGGTTAATCACCCCGCTTGTACCGTAAGGCAGGTAATCCACCGAATTGGTAACCGGTTCGCCGGTTCCTCCCGGATTTCCTGAATGGGTTGGTCCTGTATTGCTTCCCCACCAGCAGTTTTCGGCATTGATTACAAAAGATTGGTTTACATTGTTGACGCCATAACTGCTCAGGTTATAAAAATCGCAATTATTGATCAAAGGATTAGAGGCAGCTGTAGCATAAACCCCATGAGAGCAATTATTGAAGTTGCAATTTAAAATCGAAGGACTTGAACTTATGGTCCGAATCGCTCCATAGGAGCCATTGGCATAGCGGAAAATACAATTTTCAAACCTGGTTAACGGATCGAGTGCAACATCGTTTATAGTTATTCCCGACCAGGAATAGTAATTATAAGGAGTAGCCGTTCCATCGGAGTTTGAGTCACCGCCATGAAAGTCATCGGTAATTGTTGTGAATACAATATTTCCGGCATTGGTAGCCGATCCTTCAGCAATTAAACCATTGTTAACCGTTATTCCACCACTGCTCCAGAATTTACAAACTACTCCCGGACTGATGGTGAGTGTAACGCCCGTGCCAATGGTGTAATAATCAAAGAAATAGGGAATGTTGGTTACACCGCCAAAGTTTCTTTTTGGTAAGGTAACATCCTGTGTCAGGGTTTCATTATTCACCTTAATACATTTATAGGTAGTACCCGATATGATATTTCCTGAGGAGGATGCCGGGTAAGAAACAAGTGATATACTCAGGGGAGCGTAGTACAGATCATTAAAGGTATTATTATTGATCACCGGGGTACAAACGCCTGAATTGGTGATCCCGTAATTCATTTTATAGAAGGTACTGTTGGTAATGGAAGGGGAAGCACTGTTAAGCCTGATCCCGTTTCCGGTATATCTCATCAGCATATAGTTGATTGTACTCGCATCATCGCTCACGTCATTGAAGGTAATATAAGCACCTGAATTATTTGGAGCTGTGGCTGATCCGTTTTGTTCTGTATCCAACGGATTTCCATACGAATCATCTCTGTAATCGGTGAAAACCATCCTGCTTCCTGAACTTCCGGATATGGTGAGTTTACCATTTACAGCCAGCTCATACTGACTAGTGCTTTTAAATACGGTTCCTGCCGGAATGGTAATGGTTGTCCCGGAATTGATGGTCGCTCCATAGAACATATAGGTGATGTTGCTGTAACCTGCGAAACTTCTTTGTGGAATGCTGGCGGTTTGAGAATATGTTTCAGGCTGAATACCAATGGCCACCAAACCGATGTTTGAAATGGAATTATTTGAAAATACGGGATTTGAAAACATGGCCATATAAACCGGCTCATCATCAAAGTTATATATCTGGCAATTGCTGATCGACGGATTAGCTGAACCATAAATACCAAAGGCACTTAAATACCCTTGTTGCAAAACGGTATGATCGATCTGCGCATAGGCATCTTTAATCCTTACGGCACCTTTGGTTGAGTAAGATCCAAATACATCCGAATAACCACCACCTGTGTACCTGATCTCTGAGTATATTATTTTGTTGTTTGCATCCGATGATTCGGGATAGAATATGATCCCATGCCAATCATTGTTGCCCGGAATTGAACCGTTGCCATCATTATTGGTATCCCCGCCCACAGAGTCATCTTTCAGGGAGGTGAAATAGATCTTCTGGCCGGAAACTCCGGTTGCATTCAGACCTCCGTGAACAAAGATCGCCTGAAATCCCGAGGATTGCATCTTAATAATAATCCCTGATTCAAGCGTTAGAACGGCTCCTGAAGCAATATTCAGAGCCCTTATGATGTAAGGGATATTGGTGAAACCGGCCACATTTCTTTTCACGAGCGTGGCATTGGATGACAAAGTACCGTTGTTCCCTTCAATAATCCGGATTCCATTGCTGCCGTTGGCACTGAAACTGATATTGGTAAAAGTAGGATTGGAAGTAAGCGACATGGCAATCGGATCAAGATTGCAATTCTGAATGGCAAGGGTATTGAATAATGGCGCTGAATTTCCATCCACATATACACCGTAATAGGAATGATCAATCAATGAATTGCTCAGCGTTGGCGAGGCATTCAAAGTTTTGAAGACGCCTTCATTGGAGTACCCACCGAAAAGGAAATTTGTATAGGTAACCGTATTGAATACATCATCGCTGTTGTCGCGGTATTGTATGTAAGCCCAGTTTCCCGTTGCCGGAGCCGTAGCATTACCATCGCCATTGGTATCCATTGGATTTCCAACATTGTCGTCATATAAACTTGTAAAGATTATTTTTTCCGAAACAGTACCACTGCATTTGAACCCACCATCCACATAAATAGTTTTGTTGTACATTTTAATAACAACTCCGGGATCAATGGTAAGATTCGTCAGGTTTTTAACAGTCAGGTTTTCAAGCAATACATAGGTTATGTTGGTGTAACCGGCAACGGTTCTTTTAGAAATCGTTCCGTTCACAACCACATTGTTGCCAATGAGTCCCAGGGCATTCATGGTAACATTGGTAAAGGTATTTCCTGAAAAAGTAGGATTAGCCGAGGCCGAAATGGCAAAAGGCGTATTGGTGATATTAATCATTGCATTATTTGAAATGATCGGGTTTGATGCCTGGTAGCAACAAATTCCGTAAGTAAGATCCCTGAATTCACAATTGGAAATGGTGGGGCCTGCCGGTGTGGGAACCGTTGGGTTAATAACTGCTACGGCACTTGTGTAAATATAGTGGTTTTCGCCGCCATTGGGATAATAATAGCTGTTGGCCTGTGCATATTTCATTCTCACATAATCCATCTTCGAGGTAGGATCATACCCGCTGGCAAAAATGATAGCACCCACATCACCCAGCGACGGCGAAGTGATGGTTCCGTCCTTGTTGGTGTCCATAGGATTTCCAAAATTATCATCCTTAACTGAGGTTAAAGTGATCCATTCCGATGATGTAGCATCAGCTGTAAGTTTCCCCTGAACTACGATCCGGTGGCTACTGGAAGAATATTTAATTACAATTCCCGGGGCAATGGTGAGAGTCCGGCCTGCCGGTACAATAATATCCGCCAACATCACATAGGTAATATTGGTAACGGTTGTAAAATTACGTTTGATCAGGTTCGCATTGGCAGTAAGTGTGCCCCCCAGCAATCCGATAGCATCATAGGTATTATCGGAAAACGAAAGTACATTGTTGCTGAAGGTGGGATTGGCTTCGAATGACATGGCAATGGGCGTAAGTTCACTCGAACCGATGGTATTATTGGTAAAGTTGGGTGTGGAAGCATACTGAAAATAGGCTCCGAAATAATTTTGCTGCAGTTCACAATAGTCGATCGTCGGGCCTGCATCATAGAGGCTGATACCTCCGATATTGCCGGCACCGGCGTACCGCAGCAAACATCTGCGCATGACTGAGGCATCGTTGCTTTCATTGTAAAATTTTATACCAGTCCAGTTCCGGCTTGCAGGTGCTGTATTGGTTCCATCATTGTTGGTATCACCGCCCCAGTTATCATCCCTTTCCGATGTGAAATAAACATAATGACCTGCCGAAGGATTAGCGGTAAGGGTTCCATAGACATTCAATACATCATTTAACTTGAATTTTAAAATGTTATCAGCCCCGATGACCAGGGTACTCCCATTATTAACCGTATAGCCATTATTGAAATAATAGGGCACCGTTGTAGTTGGCAAAGTCCATGTTCCCGAATGACTGCCGTGGTTAACATAAAATGCATCATAGGTATTTCCGGTGAAATTACAGGTTCCACTAACTGATAACGAAGCTGCACCCGAATAATAAACCGGATATTGGTTCAGATTAAAATTACAGGAGGTTATATTTGCCTGGGCTCCGGCAATTAAATTAATACCCGCAAAGCCATGAATGATGGTGACGGAATTCAGGGTTGAAACTGAACCACTGGCTGTTGTTATTCCATTTCCAGATGAAGAATAACCTGCCATATCGATCACACCACCGGTCATGTTCAAAACGCCCTTGTTTTGCACGCCGTAGTAATACACATACTCGATATTGGTTCCTGAAAGTGTGGCTGTTCCGTTTTCGATGTAAAACTGCTGGGCATAACGCAGGAAGCAGTTGGTAAGGTTGACAGTAGCCGCATAGGTTCCGTTTCCCGTTTGGATAAACTGCCAGTCGCCCGGTGCAGGAGTGGCAAGGTTGGAAGTGAAAGTTGCAGAGGTTGCATTTAATGTTCCCAATACAATCAGCTTTCGACTGCTGTTAAATTTCACTACCACATTGGCGTCAATAGTTAGGGTAACTCCATTGTTGACGGTGATATCACCCGTTACAACATATGGACTTCCGGCCAGGTTCCAGGTCGTATTGACAGAAATCACGCCTGAAACATCAGTACTCATTGCATACCCGAACAGGGCCATGCAAAACAAAAGTGCATAGAATTTTTTCATGATGGTAAATTTGACTTTTAAGAATTAGTTTGTACTAATTTGTGTTCTTTGCAATAATTTAGCTGCCGTGGGTAACAGGCATCTTAAATTAAATAGATAAAACATCCAACCTTTCGACGTAAAACCTACCAAAGGTAACCATGTTCGGAATTATATAGTATATTTTTATATATTTTGGTGAACTACATAATTTAAGAAAAGTGAATTAGAATGCATTTCAAAACCTTTACAGACAAGGGCAATGCTACTGTAAATTGAATTAAAACTGATCAGAACTTTTGTATGAAACAAAAAAGGCTGTTCAGAAAAAGAACAGCCATTTGAAGTCGGAGTGGCGAGACTCGAACTCGCGGCCTCTTGACCCCCAGTCAAGCACGCTACCAACTGCGCCACACCCCGTTATTAAAATTCAAAACGTTTAAATTCCAAAAACCAATGATGATTACAAATCTGAAAAATTAATTTCAATATTATGGGATTCAAAATTTAACCCATTGCGATTTAATGGGGCTGCAAAAGTAAATATTTTTACAATGAAATTCGAAAATTCCACGCTTCATTTTGAATTTATCTGACTTAACTCCCCTCAAACTTTATTCCCATGCAAACTGTAATTCAGAAAAGGTGGTCAGGTGTGAAGCGATGATGATCTTCATCCAGGTTTCAAAATAATCACAGGCATCAGCATCTGCTGAATAATTATTAACACAATCAAGATAAACCCCCATGCCAACATAACTGGTAACCAACTCTGGCATGTACATAATTGCATTGCTGTAAAACCTGCTTTCGTTATTCACAAGTAGTGTGATGTAGGATGAAATCAGGTAGTTTTGTTGATCCAACTGGTTGTAGTACGGATAATTTGCGTCAAGCACAATCCATCCTAAATCCGTAACGTCTGTATAAGTCTGGTTCAATGCAATGCCCTTATATGCGCTGGAAGAGGTAAAGTCTTCATTGATGGTCCATCCACCTACTGTTTGGCCCAAAACACTCAAATTCATATTGTTGTAAAGTTCTGTTCCTGAAGCGATCCAGGTCGATCCATAAACATTGTCGTCACCTCCAAAACTCAGTGAGTACCAATCAGACATGGGTAGGCCTGAAAGGTCAACCATAAAATTATTTTCGCTATCCAAAACCAGTGGCATGCCTTCCGGAACAACGATTATTATTTCTTTGAGCGGATCTTCATATACATCGAATTCAAACGTTGAATAATCCAGGTGCAGCCCCATCGATTCAATTTCTGTGATCAGCATGTCGATGTTTTCCGTATCAAAGGAAGTTTCATATAATTCTTCGAATGTCCTTGTTTTCACATAATAAAATTCAAAGATACCATTGCTTTTTCCGGCATAAACCTTTTCGATGATCTCAAAAGCATCTTCTGTATCCAGGTTAACCGGATTTTCGTTGTTTTTAACATATTCTTTTTTGGTACTGATCTGTACTTTACTGCTATAATGCATTGGGCTGTTTTCGATACCTGCCGGAATATGTTTGTGTTCGGAAAGCTCAAGTTCAGCGAGGTATTTTGCAGGAATTCCCCAACTTACACTTTTGGTACCTGCATCCAACCCTCCTTCACCAATGGCAATCAGACTGCCGTCTCCATCCAGAAATACAGGAGCCCCGGAATAGCCGGGAAGAAGTGAACCATCAAGCATGATGATATCCAGATAAACATCAGGAACCTGGTATTGCGACAGGGTGGTAATCACATCGGGAGGCAGGGTATTGTATAGATTTTCCGGGTTTCCGGCTTCGGCCCTCGTTAATGGCTTTGAAACGCTTTTTCTCGCTCCACGGTTATATCCGATAGCGGTGATGTTTGTGCGATATGGAATCTGGTTTTCATTATATTTTGTTAAAGGAACAACGTTTGAGGGAACTTCGCTGCCATCCCTAACCTGCAGCAAAACCAGGTCAGCTTGCTGGTGAGTCTTTTTTATATCCGCTTTAAACCATTCTTCACCATTATATAAAACTAAAATTTCACCTTGTGGATGCATGGCATGTAGTGAGGTTACCACCCAGTCTTTTTGTTTCCAAAGAAAACCGGTACAAACCGAAGGATCCGAGCCGGGAACTTTTACCATAATTTGAACGATAGACCTTCGTGCTTTGTCGTGGTCAATCTGGCTATGTGTTACAGTTGAAATAAAAAACGTAAATAAAATAGCGGATACAAGTTTATTCATGACAGAGTACATTTACGAGTGAAACAATAACTTTGTGTTGATGTTTTTTATCTATTTTTTCGTTTAGAATGGTTAAACATTGGTCCCAAAAGGGATCCGCTTTCTGGAGTTCAGATTTAAGTTCTTTTAATGGCATGTCGTGGAGTGAATCCCCAAAATCGATACACTTAATTTTATAAGCGGATTCCTGGGTTAGGTTGCAGATCACATCCCTGACTGCCAGCAGGGCATCAACCCTTGCCTGTTCAGGTACATCCGGGTCAATATTTTCGGCCAGTTCTTTCCAGGTTCCACCTGAATTGGTGAAATTTCGTTTGATTTTATTAAAAGGCATATCCGCTCGTGAAGTTTCAAGCATCCGGCACTCGCCAATTTGCACGGTTGAAGAGAAAAGTACATTGTTTCTTTTTGCCATGTTGATTTGATTCCGGTCAGCCATCATAGGAGTTTTCCCTTTTTCATTTTTTCCATCTTTGTCAGTGGCAGATGCCTCATTCGAAACAATCAAACGATCCTTCCATTCCGGTGGAATAAGTCCAAATTCCTGGTAAACAATAAAATTATTGGCTTCCTTTTCGGAATATCCAAGTGCTTTGTACTCTTCCTGCAATTCATTCAGTGAGGGTGCCAGGGGATTGTGACTCCGGATGTACAGTCCGGAAAGAATTCCGACCACTGCAAACACACCAAAAGCCCCGATCCGAACACTCTTAATGGTATTGAAATAGGTTTCTTTAAGACCTATTAGCAGGATCAATAAGGAGGACAAAGTTCCGATAAATGCACTCACGACCGGCGAAACCGCCAAACCAAGCAGCAATCCAAGCAACAACCCAACTCCCATTCCATTGAATAGTGCAGCTAAAAGCGCAGATGTACCGGATGATCCTGATCCGGAAATTTTTTCAGGGATAACGTCATTCGCCTCCAACGATGTTTGAAGCGTAGATTTATCATTTTCCATAACGTAGGGATATAGTTTATTTATAACTGGTTTAACAACAGATCCATCAGGTAACGAGATATTTTTGACGAATCGATTAACGTAATTAACACCAAATCATATGCAAATAAACAAACAGGGAATAGATTTGTTGCAACGGCTTAGTTTACATGCGTTTCAGGAAATATATGACGGCTTAAAATAAACAGAATAGCTGAGCAGCTAGGTTTACTCCAAACCTTTCACGCGGGGTATTCCGGCAATAAAATCTTTCAAATAAAAAGGTTCAAAATAGGCTGTGTCCTCATAATTTTTTGCCATATAGGCTTCAAGGGCAGGCTTAACCAGAAAAGCTGCAGATGGATTGATATGATCGATAAATATTGCATTGGGATGTGCGATGGTACCCCTGCACTTATCTGATCCATTACCAAAAAAAACTACCAGGTGCTTTTCAAGGTATTCGAAAAAAGAGTTTTCATCGATGATTTCAGCTTTTGTTTCACGGACCATTTTACCCTCTCCATCGAAGAGAGCATCATACACTTCCATTCTCCGGGCATCGATCATCGGACAAAAAAGATGGTTTGTCGTATTCCTATCATGCAACCCCGCTATCATTCCGGAAGCCATTGAGCTAAGTGTATTGATAGCTATCAGCGGGATATCGCCTGCGTAGCACAGCCCTTTTGCTGTGGAAACCCCGATTCGTAATCCTGTATAGGAGCCTGGTCCTTTACTAACAACAACAGCATCAAGGTCCTTTACAGAGAGATGATTTTCCTTCATCAGGGAATCAATAAATACTGTAACGACCTCGGCATGTGAATTTTTTCTGACCGATTCTTTTATCGAAATGACACCCTGTTGATCAGCGATAGCAACAGAACATATTTCAGAAGCCGTTTCAATACAAAGGAATACCGGCATAAATAATTAATCTTCAGTAAATAATTCTTTTCTGTCGACTTTTTGTACCGGGTCTCCATCTTTGAGTTTATCAGAAACGGCACGATAGGGTCCGGTAATGATCTCATCCCCCTCATTTGCTCCATCCAAAATACGAATGTACATATTGTCCTGCACTCCTGTTTTCACCTTGCGCATCAATGCTTTACCCTCCTGAAACAGAAATACTACTTCCACGAGGTCTTCCTTTTCAGCGGATGAGTTTTCTCCCGAAACTTTGCTTTGCTGCCGGTCGTTTTCTTTGTTTGCCGTATCGGGTCGGGTAGTTACAGCCTGAATCGGAACCGTTAATATATTGTTCGCGGTTTGGGTTTGAATTTCAACAGTAGCTGACATACCCGGACGGAACGGAGACCTTATTACCATGTTGCCTGATAATAAATGATCATATGAATCTTCGAGAATGAGAATTTTTACTTCGAAATTAGTAACCTGATCGGCACTCACACCGGTAACATTGGCCGAAGTAGCCATTTCAAGCACCACTCCCCTGAATTTTTCTTCGAGATAGGCATCTACTTCAATGATACAGGTATCTCCATTGCTTACACGGACAATATCATTTTCATTAACTTCAACCAACACGATCATCCGTGAAAGATTTGCGATTCGCATTATTTCTGTACCTGCTGAAAACTGTGAAGCCCCTGTAACACGTTCCCCTTTTTCGACGCTAAGTCTGCTTACAGTACCATCATCCGGTGCATAAATCGCGGTTCTTTTGAGGTTTTCACCGGCTTCACGTAAAGTTGCCTCCGAGCTGCTCACCGAAAACTCCGCTGCTTTCACATTTTCTTCAGCAGCTTTCACCTCAGCTTTTGCTACTTCGAATGCAGACAGTGCACCGTCATAATCAGATTGTGAGATCACCTGCTGTTCGAACAGTTTTTCGTTTCGTTTGAAGTCCTCTTCAGCTTTCACAAATTGTGCATTAGCCTGCGCCAGTCGGGCCCTTGCATTGGCAAGATTTGCTTGTTGCATTTTCAGCGATGCTTCAATTTGCTCGTAATTGGTTTTATAGATTTCCGGATCAATTTTAGCAAGTAGATCGCCTTTTTCAACTTCATCACCTTCTTTTACATACAAATCGACCACTTCACCTGAAATATACGGACTGATTTTAATATCTTTTTCCGGTTGAATTTTGCCATTGGCTGAAACGGTTTCAACGATGGTTCGTTTTGTAACTTGTTCCGTTGTAACCTTGATTTCCGGACCACCTTTTTTCTGAGTGACAGCAATAAGTAATAAAATGACTAACAGGCCAAGGGCACTCCAAAGTAAAATCTTGTTACGTTTCGATTTGTTTGCCATGAATAGTTTTTTTAAGGTGAAAACCTGACGGCTAAATTACTGAATTTTCCCACGAAAACTTTTGATTGTTTTAAAAAAACAAAGCACAGAAACGGGCCTGTGCTTTGTTTGATTTATTTTCAATATACTCATTATCTTTCGAGTGTGAGCGGTCTACCCAGGTAGAAATCAATCACGGTTGTTCGGAAAACAAAATCATATTTGGCTTGAATTGCTTCCGACAGTGCATTGTTATATTCCTTTTTTGCATCATTGTATTCCACTGAATTGATAAGCCCGACATTGTATTTTTGTTCGGCATATTTAAAAGACTCACCGGTTGCCTGCACTTTCTTTTGTGCCGATTTATGTCTGTTGTGTGCAGCAACAGCATCGTTGTAAGCCTGCTGAATGGTTTTATACAAGTTATTCTTTTGCAAGGCGAGGTCAAGATTGGCATTTTCAATTCCGATTTTCGCCTGGGCTACTGCTGACCGGCTTGCCCAACCATTAAATATCGGAATACTGAGATTTAAACCAACCGTTTCGTTCAGATTGTCTTCGAGCTGATCTCCAAAAGGTTTGGGTTTAAATGAACCATAACTCTGGATCATTGTGTATACGGGCGTATTGTCAGGTTTAAGATAACCTATTTGCAACTCTTCGAAATACGAATCCTGACCAATTTGATTTGCACCTGAATATCCGGAACCGATCGAGCCATTCAACGAAAGCCTCGGATAATAGGTGCCCCTGGCAATTTTCAGTTGTGTAATGGCACTTTGTACATTCATCTCTGAGCTTTGAATTTCAGGACGAATTTCAACCGCCTGGTTAAAGATCTTTTGAGGAGTAAAAATTTCGGGCTGTTCAATAATTCCCAGTTCAGGCTTTTCAATCTGGAATCCGGTGGGCGTCTCCAGTTCCATCAACTGTGACAAATTAAGAAAGGCCAAATCAAGATTATTTTGAGCCTCTACCAACGACAGTTCCTCAGATGCAAGCTGTGCTTCGATGATCAGGAGATCACCTTTGGCAAGTGTGCCGGCATCAACGAGTTTGCCGGTCCGGTCGGCCTGTTGCCTGGTAATTTGTAATTGATTTTCAGCGATGGCGACATATTCCATATAATATAATGTTTGAAGGTATTCGGTGGCTACGGATATGGAAATGTCGTCTTTATAGTAATCATAATCGTATTGGGCCTTCATCAGGTTAAATTTATTTTGTTTAACAGAATTAACTTGTTGCAAACCGCTAAACAAATTAACATCTCCCGATACATATAGATTATTCGACCGCACCCTGTCGGTTGCAAACTCGTTGGTAAACGGGTCGATACGCTGGCCCCAGTTGTAACCATGAGAAGCAAAAGCATTCAAACTGGGCAATAAATCCAGTTTGCTTTGCAGCAACAGTTCTTCCTGATATTCAATATTCAGGTACTGTTTTTTAATGTTAATATTGTGCTCAAGCGCATAATCGATACATTCTTCCAGATTCCAGACTTTATTTTCCTGTGCCTGCAAACCTGTAAAAAGAATAAAAGATAAAGACAATACCAAAAGCTTTCGATAAATCCTCATGAGTGCTATTTTTTTGAAAATTTGATAAAACTTATCTGATTTGATCATATTCCTGCTATTCATGACCAGGTTGTTCAATGAGTTCAGATTTTAACTAATAATATGCCAAGCTTATAACCACCTGAAAACTAATCAAATTAAAATCCCGCTCCGATTGATGTAGATTTTATATGTTCAGATAATTACAGGATTTGTTCAGTTATGAACATGTAAACATCCAAAGCCGTATTATAGTATTCAAAAGTAAAAGTAATTTTTGAGAACTTCGAAAAAGTATACATTTGTCCGTCAACAATTTTTATAAATATGAAAACACAGTCTTTCGAAGGCAATATTATCGATGTTGTAAATAAGGAGATCTTTCCTGGGGTTGTAACCATCTCGAACGGGTATATCAAATCTCTGGAGAGAAAAAAAACAAACAGCAACAAATACATATCTCCTGGTCTAGTGGATGCCCATATACACATCGAAAGCTCCATGCTTATTCCTTCGAGGTTTGCTGAAATCGCTGTGAAACACGGAACAGTCGCAACAGTTTCCGATCCGCATGAGATTGCAAATGTGCTTGGTACAAAGGGAATTGATTTTATGATTGAAAACAGCAAACAGGTTCCGTTTAAGTTCTTTTTTGGTGCACCCTCTTGTGTTCCTGCAACCAGTTTTGAATCTTCCGGAGCTGTGATTGGTGAATACGAAATTGAAGAATTGCTGCGTCGAAAGGATATCAAATATCTTTCTGAAATGATGAATTATCCGGGTGTATTGTTCGACGATACAGAGGTAATGGCAAAGCTGAAACTGGCCCGGAAATACGGGAAACCCGTGGATGGTCATGCGCCCGGCCTACAGGCCGGGGAAGCAAAAAAATATGTAGAAAGCGGAATTTCAACCGATCACGAGTGTTTTAACCTCGAAGAAGCTCTCGAAAAAATCAAATACGGAATGAAGATCCAGATCAGGGAGGGTAGTGCTGCAAAAAACTTTGAAACCCTTATCCCTCTAATGAAAGATCATGCCGGGGATATTATGTTCTGCTCCGACGATAAACATCCTGATGACCTGATCCGGGGACACATGAATGAAATTGTTAAACGAACCATCAATAAAGGATTTGATCCATTGGAGGTCATTCGTGTTGCGACTTATAATCCCATCCGGCATTACGACCTGGAGGTTGGGCTATTGCAACCTGGTGATCCGGCCGATTTTATCATCCTTGATAATCTGAACGATTTCAATGTACTTGAAACCTACATAAACGGACAAAAAGTTGCCGGGAAGGGCAACAGCTTCATTTTGCCAGAATACAGTGAAAAACCCAATATTTTTGAAGCAGAGAAAATTGAAGAAAAGGATATTGAGGTTTTTGATGAAAAAAGAGAAATCCGGGTCATCAAAGCGATCGACGGAGAATTGATTACTGAAAGTTTTACTGCATCCCCTTTGTCCATTCATGGAAAAGTTGTGAGTGATGTTTCGAGAGATATCCTGAAACTGGTGGTATTAAACCGTTATCAAAAGACAGCTCCTGCAGTTGCTTTTATTAACGGTTTCGGGATCAAAAAGGGAGCCATTGCTTCAACGGTAGCACACGACAGTCATAACATCATCGCAGTCGGCACCAGTGATGAAGAACTGGTAAATGCCATTAATCTGGTGATTGATTCGAAAGGTGGAATTTCATTGACCGAGGGTGAGATTAACCAGATTTTGCCTCTTCCCATAGCCGGTATTATGTCTGATGAAAATGGATACAATGTTGCCGGAAAATATGAGAAACTCGATAGCACTGCAAAAAGTTTACTAGGCTCCGGATTAAAAGCTCCTTTTATGACCCTTTCCTTCATGGCTCTGCTCGTGATCCCGGCACTAAAACTGAGTGATAAAGGTTTGTTTGACGGGAACTCGTTTTCCTTTACTTCGCTTTACGCTATATAGATTAATTCTAAATATCTACATATTTATTTTCCTGATATGTTTTTTCCATATATTTGCCCAAATAATATTTAATCAGTTATGGGAAAACTAGTTCTTGATATCACAAAACTGGAAATGGCAGCCAGTAAACTGAGGGCTATTGCACATCCAATGAGGATTGCCATCATTGATTTGTTGAATGAGAAACCTAAGATGAGTGTAACCGAAATCTACAGCAAACTTGATATTGAGCAGGCGTCGGCGTCACATCACCTGAATATTCTCAAAAACAAAGGAGTTTTAATTAGTAAAAGAGAAGGTAAGAAAATCTTTTATTCCCTGAAAAGCGTCACGCTCACTGAGATCATCGAGTGTATTAACCGATGCAATGAGGAATAGAAGGTAACAGAATCAGGTCTTCATCACGATTTCTGAACAACGAGACTGGTTAACAGCTCAAAATCTTGCACGTCCAATTCTTCTGCTCTTCGTCTAAGAAGAATGTCGAGCTTTGAATCGGATTTAAAAGCATATCTGCTTAAAGCATTTTTTAATACTTTCCGACGTTGATTAAACGCAGTTTTCACCAATTCAAAAAACATCCGTTCATCACAAGTTAACTGCATTGTTGAATTTCTGCGAAGTCGAATCACAGCCGATTTCACTTTTGGTGGCGGAAAAAACACCCCTTCATTTACTGTGAATAAATATTCAATATCAAAAAATGCCTGGATCAACACACTCAGTATTCCGTATTTTTTATTCCCTGGCGCAGAGGCAATTCGCTCTGCTACTTCCTTTTGAAACATGCCCACAACCTCATCCACCTGATTTTTATGTTCAAGTATCTTAAATAAGATCTGGCTTGATATATTATAGGGGAAATTGCCGATCACAGAAAAACGATGCTGAAACAGAAGACTTAAATCGAGGGAAAGAAAATCATCCTCTATGATATTTTGCTGCAATCCGGGATAGGTCAGGCGCAGATATTCAGCAGATTCAGAATCGATTTCTACCACCCTGAAATCCTTCACATCTTTGGCCATGATCAAAGCAGTTAAAATACCTTTTCCGGGTCCGATTTCGAGCAAATTTTCCATGGGAAACCGCAAGCTCTCAACAGTTTTTCGGGCAATATTTGGGTCCGTCAGAAAATGCTGGCCAAGATGTTTTTTGGGACGAACCATGAGACTATACTACTTATAGGATTAATTTGGATCGAGGTTAAAAAGGAACTTCTCCTCATCGGTAAGGGTCTCTTTTTCGAAGTCTCCCCTGAGCAACCTGAATTTTTTCCGGGCCTCAACCGTGTAAAGACTCGAAGGATAGTCATTCAATAGCTGCTGATAAAGTGTTCTTGCTTCTTCCTGATTATCCAAGTGATTTTCATATAAACCGGCCAACATAAACAATGCATCATCGGCGGTAATATCCCATGAATAATCTGCGAGTAATTTCTTAAGCAACTCCGACGCTTCAACGTATTTACCCTGACTGATCCTGATTTCAGCTTTTTTCAGAAGAACTTCATCGAAAATCGGATGATAATCCGCGATTTCAAAAATCGAATCCAGGGTTGTAATGGCTTCTTCTTTCTGATTCCGGAACAAAAGCAGGTCGGCACGGGCATAATAATCAAGGCCTACTGTGGTTGAGTCAGGGTCGATGTTCTCACCGATCAAAACCGATAACCGTAAGGCATCATTGGCAATCTTTTTTGATGTAGCCGCTTTCAGGACATCCAACTGGGCCTTTGCCCATTCGTATTCTCCAATGTAAAAAGAAAGTTTGGCATTTTTATATTTGGCTTCAAATCCGATCGGGTCGTGTTTAAAGGTTTTTTCAACCTGCGCGTAATAGAGTTTGGCATCCCAAACGTTTCCGGAGAGTAAAAGTACATCGGCCAGCTCTATTTTACAGGCGCAAACATTGATTTGCGAAGCATTCGGAATTTCAATGGCTTCGGTGAGTATTGCAATGGCTTCGGTTGGTTTGTCGAGATAGAATCCCTGCAAATGCCCGAGATATTGCATGATGGTGATCGTATTTGCGTTTCTGCCAAAATCATCAAGGGCTAAAATGTATTCCTGTTCCAGTTGCAGAAGGTCAGATTCCTTGTAGTTATTCGAATTGGCGATTTTCAAATAATGAGAATAAAGCAATCCGATACGTGCATCGATGTAATAAATATTATCTTTCCCTTTTTTTAAAACATATCGATAAGCTTCTGCTGCCACATCATACTGCTTATTTGAAAGCGCTATATCAGCCAGTTCAAGCACGCGGTTCCCGCTTTCGCGCATACGCCTGTCGATCGCTTCGGCCTGCTCAAGGGCCATCTGATAGTTTTCTTTCTGAATAGCCAGCCACATTAACATTTCAGAAAAATAAACCTTATTGGGATCCTTCTGAATTCTGGTTAACAACGCGACCCTCAGATATTCACCGACCTTATCCTCAGGATCATCATCCAATACACGTTGCAGTTTATTTTGTACGATTTGGGTATTCAAATAATCAAAATCAACATAATCGAGGTAAGCATCAACCATTTTAGATAAATTCCCGGTTTGCCTGTAAAGATCACCCAGTTCAAGATAAAACGGGTATCCTGTGACTTCACTTCCCCTGATATAGACTTCAGCTGCATAATCAGGTTGCCCCCGGTAAAGAAATGCATTCGACAACTGAATAACCTGTGCTTTATTTTCATCAATACTTCGCAGGGCCGACTCGAATTGCTTTTTTGCTTTTCCCTGGTCACCTGATTCACTATAAACATAACCCAGATCAACTTCATATTTCGCCAGTCCGGGATTTTCCCTGATTTGCTTTTTTACAAGTTTTTCGGCATCCTTAAATTCACCCAGTTCGATAAGGCAATACAAATAATAGGTGTAATAAACTGAATTGGGTTTCTCTTCATACAACTTTTCATACAGGATAATTGCCTTGTCATACTCACGGTTTCTGAAATACTGCGCAGCTAGTTGAATATCACTCTCCTCCTTCTCCTGTTTTACTTTACCCGGATGCGGAGGCGTTACTTCAACCGGCTTCAGTATTTTATCGATTTGAGAAAATAGCGGCGATCCAGTAATGAATAATCCAAAAATTAAAATGTATGTAAGGATTTTCGACATATTGCTTTTCACAGACTTGAAAACGTCTGTTTCATATTGTTTATTTTCAGTAAACAACCCCCGTTTCAGATTGTTTCGAAACCGGTATATGGTACCAGCACTTCAGGGATTTTTATTCCGTTTTCGGTTTGATTGTTTTCGAGCAGGGCAGCAACGATACGGGGAAGTGCCAACGCACTGCCGTTTAATGTGTGGACCAGTTGCGATACACCGTTTTCGTCTTTGAACCTGAGTTTCATCCGGTTGGCCTGAAAACTCTCAAAATTTGAAACGGAGCTCACTTCGAGCCATCTTTTTTGTGCTGCCGAATACACTTCAAAGTCATAGGTAAGTGCTGATGTAAAACTCAGATCACCACCGCACAGTCGTAGTATCCTGAATGGAAGTTCAAGATCGCGAACCAGTGAAGCAACGTGTTCACGCATTTCTTCAAGCACTTTGTAAGAACCTTCGGGATGAACGATATGAACGATCTCCACTTTGTCGAACTGATGCAATCGGTTGAGGCCGCGAACATGCGCTCCCCACGATCCTGCTTCTCTTCTGAAACAGGAAGAATAAGCCGCATTTTTGATTGGCAGATCGGTTGCCTTTAGCAATTCATTCCGGTAAATATTGGTGATGGGCACTTCTGCAGTCGGCACCAGGTAGAGGTTATCACCTTCCAGTTTATACATTTGCCCGTCCTTGTCGGGTAGTTGCCCGGTGCCATATCCTGAATCTTCATTCACCATCAATGGAGGCTGGAACTCTACGTAACCGGCATCCAGTGCTCTATCGAGAAAAAAGTTGATCAACGCCCGTTGAAGCTTCGCTCCTTTGCCTTTATAAAATGGAAATCCGGCGCCGGTCACTTTATTCCCCAGGTTAAAATCAATGATGTCGTATTGGGTAATGAGCTCCCAGTGAGGCAAAGCATTTTCAGGAAGTTCAGGGATTTCTCCTTCTTGTTCAACCACTTCATTATCCTCCTCTCCTTTTCCTGGAGGCACCGAATCATGCGGGATGTTCGGGATCAGGATCAACTGATCGTGAAGTGCTTTGGTAACGATCTCCAGTTCCTCATTGAGGGATTTGGTCTGGCTTTTTAGTTCGGCGGTTTTGGCCTTCATCTGTTCAGCTTCATCGCGTTTACCTTCTTTGTACAACCTACCGATATCCTTCGACAAAGCATTGGCCTCTGCCAAACCTTCATCCAATTCCTTTTGTGTTTTGCGTCTCTTTTCATCCAGATCAATCACAGCATCAATGATGATGGCTGCATCAAAATTCTTGACTTTTAATCTTTTTACAACTTCGTCCCTGTTTTCCCTGATAAAATTAACCTGTAACATATGCTTTGATTTTAAGCATGCAAAAGTAGTGTTTTCATTTGAGTATTAAAGCCCTCCACCACAATCCGTATAGAATGAAATGTGTGGTGTGATTTACCTATTTTGTAAAAATTAAAGGACACCAAAATCCAGGTAAACTTTCATAAGTTTTAATATTTCAGCTATTTAGATTCATGGCACTTATATAGATGATCCCGGCAAAAAACAGATATGCAAAAAGCAATTCGGTTTACATTTATTGCGCTTTTGTTATTTGGGATTATAACTGCAGTAGTTATTTGGCCGGTATATGGCTTTTCTGTTTTGGCAATAGGGATACTTGCAATTGGTATTTATGATATCGCTCAGAAACAGCATACCATTCTCCGGAATTTCCCGGTAATTGGTCACATGCGGTATTTGCTTGAACTGGTCGCCCCCGAAATTCATCAATATTTTATTGAAAGTGATACGGACGGAAAACCGATCGACAGAAACCACAGAGCATACATTTACGAGCGGGCCAAACTTGTAAATGCAACTCACCCCTTCGGCACCGAACTCGAAGTATATGAAGAAAACTATGAATGGATGCAGCACAGCATTTATCCTTCTTCTCAATTTGATAAAATACCGAGGGTAGTGATCGGTGGTCCTGAATGCAAACAGCCTTACCGAGCAAGTTTGTTAAATATTTCGGCCATGAGTTTTGGAGCTTTGAGCAGCAATGCTATTAAAGCGCTCAACCTGGGAGCCAAAGCCGGAAATTTTTACCACAATACTGGGGAAGGGGGCATATCAAAATATCATCTTCAGGGAGGCGACCTGGTGTACGAAGTAGGAACCGGCTATTTTGGTTGCAGGACAGAAGACGGTCATTTTTCAGAAGATAAATTTAAACAACAGGCCGGAAGACCCGAAGTAAAAATGATAGAGCTTAAACTTTCGCAGGGAGCTAAGCCCGGTCATGGCGGAATACTTCCAGCCAAAAAAAATAACCGCGAAATTGCTGAGATCCGCGGTGTTGAACCCCACACCACCGTTTGGTCACCTCCAGGTCATTCAGCCTTTGATGATGCTAAAGGATTGTTGCAATTTATTACAAAGATGAGGGATCTGTCAGGAGGAAAACCGGTAGGATTTAAGCTATGCGTAGGAAGCAAAGGAGAATTCGAGCAAATCTGTAAGGAAATGGCCCGAACCGGATTAAAGCCCGATTTTATTACCGTTGACGGAGCCGAAGGAGGTACAGGTGCCGCCCCCATCGATTTTTCCAATTATGTGGGAATGCCCTGGGAACAGGGGCTCATTTTTGTAGTCGATTGCTTAAATGGATACGACCTGAAAAAGGACATCAGGGTGATCACTGCCACGAAGATCATAACGGCGTTTAATATTTTTAAAGCGATCAGCCTGGGTGCCGATCTCTGCAATTCGGCCCGGGGAATGATGCTGGCGCTGGGTTGTATTCAGGCCCTCAGGTGCGACACCAACAACTGCCCCACCGGCGTAACCTCCAACAAACCCAAGTTTAAGCGCGGACTGGTGGTGGAGGAAAAATACAAAAGGGTGAAAAACTATCAGCACGAAACCCTGAGTGATTTCGCATCGCTGTTTGCAGCATCCGGTTGTACAGAACTGGATCAGCTCAACAGAAGTTTTGTGTATAAACAAATCAACAACAAAACGGTGCCCTTCAGCGAAATCTATCCCGAAGTGGCGCAGGGTTCCTATTTGCAAAATTTAATGACATAAAAAGATGAAGTTCCTATATAGTAAGATGATTGAGATCTTGTCGCAACACAATGTTGAACATATTTTCGGAATCGTTGGGGATGCCATCAATCCTATGGTGGAAGCGATAAGAAAGCAGGACAAGATAAAATTTATTCACATGGTGCATGAAGAATCCGGGGCCTTTGCGGCGAGTGCTGCATCAAAACTCACCGGTAATCTTCAGGTCTGTGCCGGTACGGTAGGTCCGGGAGCCATACATTTATTAAATGGTTTATATGATGCGAAAAAGGATCATACCCCGGTTTTGGCAATTCTGGGACAGGTGCCAACCCCTTTCATCGGCACGGATTATCACCAGGAAGTTCACCTTGCATCGGTGTTTGAGCATGTTGCGGTATACTCCGCTGAAATTACCGACAAAAGCCAGTTTCCGTATGTTTTTTCAGAAGCATGCAATACGGCTATTGGTGAAAAAGGGGTTTCCGTTATTATTATTCCGCATAACATCGGTTCTGTAAAGGTGGAAGATGAAAAATCGGGTGTTATCGAAAAAGAAGAGATGGGTATGATCAATCCCCGCCCGGAAAGACTCAGGAAAGTGATCGACCTGATAAACACGGAAGAATCGATCTCCATCCTGGCAGGAGAAGGATGCCGTAACAGCAAAGAGGAAGTACTGGCTCTGGCGCGGAAAATCAATGCCCCCATCATTACCAGTTTACGTGCAAAGGATATTTTTCACTACCGTGACGAAATGGTTGCCGGAGGTTTAGGACTTTTAGGCAGCAGAAGCGGAGTGTATGCCATGAACGAATGCGATGTTCTGCTTGTTCTCGGTTCCGACTTTCCTTACAGGGATTGGTATAACCAAGAGGCACAAATCGTTATGATCGACAACAAAGCTTCTGCGATGGGACACCGGGTAAACGACATTTACACGGTTCATTCGGATGTGCTTCCTGCTGTGGAAATTCTTTTGAATAATGTCGAAATTAAAAAAGACAAGATTCATTTAGATGAAACCCTGAAAACAAAAAAACTGTGGGACAAATTCCTTCACTGGCAGGAATCTGCTGATCGTAGCAAGGATACCATACATCCGCAAACCCTTTCGAAAACCATTTCGGAGGTAGCTGACCACAATGCCATTTTTACCTGCGACACCGGTGAGGTTACGGCCTGGGCAGCACGGCATTTGTATTTAAGGGGTGAACAGAGGTTTTCCGCCAGTTTTAACCTGGCGAGTATGGCTTATGCCATGCCGGCAGCCATCGGGGCCAGCCTTACTTATCCCGATCGGCAGGTGATCTCGCTTTCAGGAGACGGAGGTTTTAATATGTTGATGGGTGACTTCCTCACTGCCATCAAATACAAACTCCCGATCAAGGTGGTTATCTTTAACAACCATAAACTGGGATTGATAAAAAATGAACAGGAAGTGGAGGGTTACCCTGAATTTGAAACCGGTCTTGTTAATCCCGAATATAAATTATTGGCTGAAGCACTGGGTGGTAAAGGATTTAAAGTGACCAAACCCACCGATCTTGAAATTACATTAAAAGAAGCATTTACGTTGCATGAGCCGGTCATTGTTGATGTGGAGATAAATCCGGATGAGTTGACCCTGCCCCCGAAAATAACCGCAAAACAGGCAATGGGATTCGGGTTGGCCAAGATCAAAGAGTTGTTTGAATAAAAAAATCTCCCCTGTGTAGCACAGGAGAGATTTTCCAGTTTTCAATCACCCTGACGGGTTAATTTGCTTGTTCTGCGTCTTCGAGCGGAATCACGTTCACGTAAGACTTATCGTCTTTCCTTCGCCTGAAATTCACTGTTCCGTCAACCAAAGCATACAGGGTATGATCTTTACCAATCCCCACATTTTCACCCGGGTTATGTTTTGTTCCTCGCTGTCTGATCAAAATATTCCCTGCTTTCGCAAATTGACCGCCATATATTTTTACGCCTAAACGTTTACTTTCCGATTCTCTTCCGTTTCTTGAGCTACCAACTCCTTTTTTGTGTGCCATAGCTTTTTAATTTAGATTGTCGATTTTTAGATGGACAATGTATTTCTGATTACTTTTTTTCTTCGCTGTCTTCGGATTTCTTGTCAGCCTTTTTATCTTCGGCTTTTTCTTCCGTTTTTTCAGCTTTTTGGGTCTCATTTTCTTCAGAAGCTTTTGCTGTTGCTGTCTCCTTTTTGGCTTCAGCTTTAGGCTCTTCCTGTTTTGTTTCCTTTTCTGCTTTTGGTTCAGCAGCTTTGGTCTCTTTCTTTGTTTCTGCCTTGGGCTCTTCCTTTTTAACTTCCGCTTTGGGCTCTTCTTTTTTGGCTTCAGCTTTCGGTGTTTCCTTTTTCGGTTCAGCCTTTGGAGCTTCTTTTTTTGCTTCTGCTTTTGGTTCCTCTTTCTTAGCAGCTTTTTTGGCACCGGTAACAATATCTTCAATCACCAGTTTGCTGAGGAATTGACGGTGGCCGTTTTCCTTCTGGTATCCTTTTCTGCGTTTTTTGTGGAAAACGATCACTTTGTCGCCTTTCATATGCTCAACGATCCGGGCTTTCACCAACACACCGTCGACCATTGGATTTCCTATATCGATTTTTCCGTCGTTGTCAAAAAACAGCACGTTGTCGAACTCGATGGTTGATCCGGCTTCGCCTTCCAAACGGTGAACAAAGATCTCCTGTTCTTTCTCGACTTTAAACTGTTGCCCTGCTATTTCTACTATTGCGTACATTGTATATAAAATTCTTTGTTGCTGAAAAATGGAGTGCAAAATTAGAAAAATTTTTTAACGTGCAAATGTTTTCTAAAATTAATTTAAAAACAGTGGATTAACCTCATTTTCCAGTTGCCTTAAACTA
>JAGQVF010000188.1 GCA_020438135.1 Bacteroidales bacterium
CCGCCAGGCTATCGGGAGTTGATATTTCAATTATTCAACTGGTCTTTATGAAATATCGGAAAATACCCCCTGATTTAATTGTTAGAGCAATGATTAAATGCACCAAAGCAGGAGTTGAAATCGATCATGAAGCACTTGAAGCCCACTACCTCGCGGGTGGAAACCTTGAAAATGTGATAAATGGATTGATTTATGCCAAAGCAAAAAATAAAAAGCTGACATTCATGCAGGCCTCAAAACTCGATTTGGGAAGGATCGATATCGTAAAAGAACTCGACAAAACCTGAAATTATCTGCTTTTAATTAAACCTGATAATCATTGCAAAACAATTTACAACCCAAACAACCCAAATCCAGTAAACAAAGCATGAAAGTTTTATTCAACAAACAATCAATCATAATTCTGCTGCTGCTTATTTCCGCTTGGGCTCATGGACAATCCCGGGGCGAACCCAAAAACAGGTCATATTATAAAGGAGAGATATTTTACTTCCCCGGGTTCTTTTTCACGGCTTCCCTCAACTATGAAAGGCAGATCAGCCAATATTCCACCCTGGGTTTATCCGCTAATCTTCATATAGGTTACGGGGAGTTTCATAACGGATGGATAGAGCCCGTTTACCTCACCTGGCGTCAATACACACGGACCAATCACGGATTTTTTAAAAACTGCTGGGCAGGTACCTACCTCAGCTACATCCATGTTCATGAAACGAATTATAAAGGCGACGCATACCGCGGAGAATTTGTAAATGCGTTCGGAATGGGAATTGTAGCAGGCAAAAAGTTTTATTTCAGTGAATACTCCCGGTGTTTCATCGAGTTGGGAGGCGGTATCACTTTTAGCTATTTAATCGAAACCAACCGGATTGACTGCACCCGAACCTACGAATTTCCCTATCGTTCACCGCGCATCATCATTTTATTCGGATTCACCAATAAACTTTAATACCATGAAAAAACTTACCCGAACCGTTTCCCTGCTATTCATCCTATGTTGTACATCCTGCGCCAAAGATACCATAGAGTTTAATCCCGGTATTCAGTACGGAAGTTTCACCGATACCAGGAATAACGAAGTGTATAAAACCGTTCAGATTGGCGATCAAACCTGGATGGCCGAAAACCTGCGTTCCATCTCCACCGATCCGCATGAGGTAAACTGTTGCAACTACGGGAAGCTGTATATGCATGGTGCTGCAGAAGAAGCTTGTCCGGAAGGTTGGCACATGCCCGATTCCTCCGAATGGCAAATCCTGATCAATTACCTTGGCGGAAACAACATAGCCGGTGGAAAATTAAAAGAAACGGGAACCACCCACTGGGATGCACCCAATAAAGGGGCCACCAATAGCAGCGGATTCACGGCCCTGGGTGCCGGTTTTGCCGATTACGATCTCGGACTGCAAAAACGAATGAAGCAGGCTGAATTCTGGACATCTTCCGAATACCCGCCGGGTTATAATGTTTCAAGCTATTATTTCGTCTCCCTCAGTAACAGCAGTACAAGCGCAACCTGGCTTATTAGTGACGATGATTTTGAACTGATGGAAAGAAAATCTGTGAGATGTATTAAGAATTAGTTTTAATTTGAAAAGTAATAGAGGATATTTATGATACATGTAACAAAACCAAGACAGCACCTGTTTGGCATGCCACGCATCAGAGTCACAAAAAGCCATGAAATGCAGAAAATCATACAAATCAGCCTATGTAATGCAAACAAACGCCAAATGTTCATGATGTGTGGACGTGGCACTCAATTGAAATTGTTATTCAATTTTAAAAATTGACAGGAAATGAAAAAAGTTTATAGAATTTTGACGCTATCCATAGCCATCCTGGTATCTTGTGTGAGTTGTACCGAAGAATGCAACGACTGCCTGGAATTGACTACCAAAAGTATTAAGTATGTTGCTTCCGATGGTTCGAATCTTTTATTTGGAAACCAGGCGATTTACAATCCCGATAGTGTAATTATCAAAGCTGGAAATGATGACGAAGTTAGTGTTTGGAAACAAGAAGAAGTTGGAACCCTCATGTTCAATCTCGAACTGAATTACACTGTTTATTACATCGTTTTATCAGATTCATTGATCGATACCTTGGATTTTGACCTTGCTAAAAGAAAAAGTGAAAACTGTTGCGGATATGTAAACTATTCAACCAAAACCCGATTGAACGGGCAGGAAATTGAAAATCATGATTTAGTCATTATTACGCAGTAGGAAAACGCGGCACCACATTGCCACCAGGTTATCCGGGTAGTACTGGAAAAAACTCAAAAGAAAATTAATTTACGCCGTAACCTCCTGATGCATTCTAAATAAAATTTTAGATACATGAAAAAGGACAAGAATAAAGTATCGAAATTGAGCAGCCAGTGGACGAACTATATAAAAATTACTGGCTTTATTTTTATGCTGGGCCTCTGGATTTTGGTCATCTACGTGATGTTTGTCGAAAGCCGAATTGATCCGGGATTATTTCTACTTCCGATTCTCTTTTCGTTGTTTGTGATATTTCGAATTATGCCGTTGAAGAACATAAAAATAGATGGAAAGGCATTGTTTGTTTCAGGTGTTTTTGGTAAAATGAGACAAATTGATTTTGCGGATATAGATAATATAAGCAAACTATATTTTTTAAAAGAGCAATATAAAATAAAGCTCAGGAAAGGTAACGACAAATCTGCTTCATTCCAGTTCATAGCCCCTTACCGAAATTTATTTATAATTTTTGGAACTAAAAAAAGTACAGTGATTCAGGAACTGAAGGAGAAGTTGGATGAAACCCACTTCAATTTATAGTTAGTTCAAAGGAATTCTTTCTCAAATTATGCTGTTATTTTGTCATCATTTTAACCCTAGCTTGTTTTTTTGTTTATAAGCTCATATATCCATTTGGGGGCATTAAAACTTCCAATGTTTGCTTAAAATTAACTTGCAGATGCACAAAGCAAAGCAGATTTAAAATTCCCGTAACAATAAACATCAATTCCTTAATCAATTATCTTTACGTTTTTTTTGGAAAAGCACAAACAGTTCGATCATAACAACCGAATACCGACATGTTAATAACCGCCTCAGCAATAACATTTGCAGCATTAACAGGAATCGTGATCATTTTTCAGGGCTGTCTGGCCGCCGGAGTTCCCTGGGGTAAAGCATCCATGGGCGGTAAATTCCCCGGAAAGTATCCGCCTAAAATGCGACTCGTGGCAGTTGCCAATATGTTCATCCTTGGTTTTTTTGCAGCCATTGTATTATCCGAAGACGATATTCTGTTTCCCGGGTTAAAGGCCGTTTCCGGCATCGTAATTTGGATAATCGTTGTATTTTTCATCGTCGCAACAATATTAAACACAATAACACCCAGCCGTATCGAACGCATCTGGGCTCCCGTAGCCCTGCTTCAACTGATCACCAGTTTAATCGTTGCTTTGGATTAAATACTATCCAAATCATCCTTTCTACATTAAACATCTTACCTGCTATATCACACTTCATACATAAAATCTCAAATAGAGCAAGCATCCGCTTGTGCCAGGCCATGGCCATTAGCCGTTGTTCCTGCATGCTCTCCTAATAGTTCAAATCCAACATCTAGCACCTACGGCGCATTATGTGTTTTCAATTTTAATATTTTCCTNNNNCATCCGGCCCCTCCGGGGCCCCAAGCCATTTCTATCAAATCATCAATCCCAAATATTTCTTAGTGGTCTTCGTGAAACCTTCGTGCCCTTTGTGGTTATAAACAGCCTCAGCAATAAGCGTTCATTAGCCCACTTCGCGCAGATTCGCGGTTAAATATAAAAAGCCGAAAGCAACCAATTTGACCAAAGTAGATTAAATCCCACCACATTCAAATCAACAATAACACATAATTCTTAGTGGTCTTTGTGAAACCTTAGTGTCCTTTGTGGTTATAAACAGCCACAGCAATAAGCGTTCATTAGCCCAATTCG
>JAGQVF010000189.1 GCA_020438135.1 Bacteroidales bacterium
TTTTTGAATGTTTGTTTTATGATGCTCCAAACTAGTTTATATAGTAACCACCCTAAGCCATTCCATTTCGCTTGTTTTGTTTAGAAAAAAAGTATCCACTTTCACGATAGCAAACACAACTTGCCATCTGAAAAAAACAAAATGCAGAACTAAGGTCCGGTCTCATTGACTCAATATCAGTTACAAAAGCTAAAGTAAAAAATTTTCTAAATCTTCCTTATCCGTTTTTAGCTCTTTTTTCTCCTCAACACATTCCCTCAAAAATTCATGCTGATTATTTCAACAAGAGTTGCTGATGACTTTGGGAAGTGTGTTTGCTGTTTGAAATAAAAAAACCTGCCCCAAAAGGAGCAGGTTCCCATATTTTGATCGAAAAGGATTTGTGCTTTTATTTACCGCAGTTCAAAAGTGGTTTCACCGAGCAGGTAATCTTCGGCATACACAAACACCTTATACGTCCCGACCATGGCCGATTCCTTTTCTGATTTTTTATCCCAGTGGATGCACACGTCGGTTTGTTTATTTTCGTAGTTGATCTCTTTGCGGGTGGTGTATTCGAGGGTGTTGCCCTGGTATTCGAAGGTGTAGTCGCCACCTGCTTTTTGTGTTACCACCACGTTGTCGGGTCTTAAAATGCGAATCAGTAGCGATTTAAGTCCCGATTCAACCAGCTTGTTCTCGCCCAGTGTAAAACAAACCTTCACCCTTTCCACTTTGTTGGCTTTGTCGGTGTCGCGGGCACGACCGCTACCGGTAAACCGCACCGTGGAGGCTTCGAGATTGAATGCCTGCAATTCGGTGGCTACGTTCACCTTTTCGGTCAAAGCCTCGTTGTTGCGCGTGAGTTCACGGGTTTTATCCTGCTCCTTGGCATATTGCTGACGGATCTTTTCGTTCTCCTCTTTCAGTTCACGGTTCACGGTAAACAGCGAATCGAGCTGATGCACGTACCCCTGCGTGATCTTGCGAAGCAAATCCAGTTTTTTATTCACTTTGTGGTATTCCCACTTGTAGTTGAGCAGTTGTTTGATCTCCTCTGCATTGGCGTTGATGATGCTGTCTTTCACCTTCAGCGAATCGGCCAGGGTACCGTATTCGGTTTTGATGCTGTCGTGTGAGGTCATCAGTTTTTTGAGTTCGTACTGCAGTACGGTGCGTTGTGCCTCTTTTTCCTGCGCCAGCTCTTTGTATTCATTCATTTTCGGAAGAAAAACGATCAACAGTCCGATCAATACCAATAAAAGCAAAATGGCAATGATCATCCAAGATTTTCGACCTTTCTTGTTCGAACCGGCACCGGTTTTTGTTGGTGTTTCTGTCATTTTATTCTGATTGTAAGCGTGTTGATAAAATAATGTGCAAACGTACAAATATTTTTTTCAGAAAAGCTTTGAAAAAAATCTGAACATATCAATTGAAGATCAACCTGAAATAATCTCTCTCTTAGGGGTCAAAAGTACAATTTTTCGAAAAATGTTATTCGGCAGATATACAATTTGCCCCAAATAAAAAACCAGGTTTGTTGAGAAAACCTGGTTTTTGTTGAAGTAAAAATCGTTGTTTTTTTAATGTCCGCCGCCGGAGGGCATTTTCAGCTTGTCGCCTGTATCTTCTGCAACATTACGATACCATGATTCTTCATAACCCGGCTGCGAGAGCTTCGGTGCATGGTATTTATATCCTTCGGGAGTTTCTACCTTTTCTTTGATGTTGCCATCCATGTATTTGGTGAAGAGGTATTCGAAGAATCCGCGCCAGTGTGCAACGGTTTCGTTTCCGGTATTTACCGAATAATCGGTGAGCATGGCAACGGCTGCTTCGGGATTGGAGGCATACAGCTCAGCCGCTTTTTTATCGATGTCTTTTGTTTCGTTGATAAACTTCCATTCGAGGTCGGTTTGTTCGGCCCTGATCTCGGGATGAATGATGTTGTAACGGGTATAAGCAAAATTGGAAACCAGGTTAAACACCCAAAATCCAGATTCATAAGAAAAATCCATCATTCCGCCATTGCCCACGGCAAAAGCTTCGGGTACTTTGGTGATACTGCCATACATCGGTGTGAAAACCGTGCTGGCTGCATCGTCGACGCCAAACCACAAGATCCCGCCCACCGGATCGGGCAACCATGAACGGCTTTGTGCTACAAATACAAACCCGGTTTGTTGTGTTGCGGTAGCTCTTTCATTGCAATAGGTCACGCCATCCACTTCCCAGGTAAGCGGGCGCCAGCGATACGGATTGCCAAATGCTCCGGCACCGGCGTCGCGGGTCATATCGAGCGGTGTTCCTTCGAGGTGATCGCGCATATAGTCCATCACATCTTCCACGGCGATTTTGCGGTCGGGTTTGATCCACAACGGCATGCGGTTTTCAAGATCGTGACCGGATGCATAGTCGAAATATTTGTCCATGCCTGCCTTCACACTTTTGAAAAATGACCAGACACGCACTTCACAAAAACGGGCACCACCGAAGGTTACGGGTGCATAGGTATCTGAAAAACTGAAATCTTTGTCTTTTCCATCGAAATACTTTTGTTCACGGGCAAAAGAGATCACATCATCCGCATAATAACATTCCACTTCAGGGCTGTTGATCTTGTCTCGCTGCGAAAAGGTGAGGGATGTTTTGCCATCGGCCATCGGAAAAGTGGTGATCCTTGCCTGGTTGGCATGTGCGCTAACGTATCCGTCAGGAATTTTTAAAGCTACCCAAACGGCACCTTTTTTTCCTTCGCCTTTCCCGATCATTTCCAGGATCCAGACTTCGTTGGGATCGGAGATGGAGAACGATTCGCCGGAGCTGTAATAGCCGTATTTGTCGACGAGTTCGGTCATCACCTTCAGGGCTTCCCTGGCATTTTTAGCCCGTTGAAGCGTGATATAGATCAGGCTTCCATAATCGATGATGGCACCTTCCTGCGAACCGAGCTCATTTCGTCCGCCATAAGTTGTTTCACCAATGGCAAGCTGATGTTCGTTCATGTTGCCCACCACATTATAGGTTTCGGAAACCTGGTCGATCTCACCGAGGAATTTTCCGGTGTCCCATTCATATACTTCGAGTTTGGCACCGTCGGGCCAGGTGGCTGCCGGCCAGTGGTACAACTCACCGTATAAAATATGCGAATCGGCCGCATAACTGATAAATGTGCTCCCGTCCTGAGAGGCTCCTTTGGTTACGAGGAAATTGGTACAAGCCATCGAAGGCTGGAAATAAATGAATCCGAGAAAAAGAATTGCAAAGGAAACTAACTTGTTCATATACTTGTTTTTAAAGAAATTAATTATTAATTCATGCAAAAATAAAAGAAAACGGATACCGATCGGGAAAATTTTAAAAGCTTCAGCCGGAGAACAGGGTTGATCAGATTTTTTTAAAATCCGATGTTGAACCCACCTGAAATGATGTTGGTCTCTCCCCTGAAAAATTCAGGCGTATATTGCATCACGGCATCTTCATCACCCGAAACATTACCGATCATAAAAGTGGCAAAAACGTAGGCATTGTTCACAAACTCGTAAGTGGCCCCCAGTTCGATCGTTTCATTTTCCCATTCCACATTGTAGAGAAAAGGGTGTGTATCAACCCCGGCTGAAAGGTCGTAACCATAATCGGGTCCGTGTTGCGCCAGGGTATAGGAAGCTTTCAAATGTAAGCCCCGAATCGGTTTATAGGCGATGGCCGCATAAAATTCCTGCGAATTATCACGTAAATAATACCCCATGTTGTAAAGATTTGAAGCAAACGTTAAGGTCGGAACCCGGTGTTTATAAGTGATCGGCATCGACTTCGAATATTCAAAATTGAGAGAAAGGTTTTTAACACCCAGGTTATAGGTTTTAAATCCGCCTTTCAGACTCCAGAAATTGTGCAGATCGGGATCGGTGATGCGCTCCACCTTCAACTCATCCACATATAAAGTTCCGTAAAGATGCAGGTTTTTGATATTGCGGGAACTGACATTAAAAAACATCTGCGAATTTTGGTTGTCGATATCCTGGTTAAGGGTATGATCGACCGATTTGTAAAACAGCACCGGAATCAGGTAGGCCGGGTGTACGTTCATGTCGCTGTAAATGATCGAATTCCCGACCGAAATATCGAGTTTTTTCCAGGGGGTAAAAGTGAAAATATTGGCTGCGATATATTTCGGACGATACACTTCGCGGGGCGGATTCACCGAATAATACGACCGCACACTGTCTATCTCTTTTGACACCAGCCATCCGTGCATATAATTGAGCTCGAACCATTTTACCGGCTTGATCCGGAGTTTGATCTGGGCAAAGGAGGGCGATCTTTCCGAAAATATCATGGCGCCGTGATAATTGTCGCCCCAGTTTACATGATCTTTCACCAACCCTACCGAACCCCATTTCCAACTGTAAGTGATCCCGCCGCGCATTTCGCTGTAATCGCCGCCACCACCGGGTGTGTCTTTGTATGCTCCACCGGTTCGCAAAGTGAAATAATCTTCTGATGATATTTTCAGGGTTTCATTGTTATCACGAAGGCTGGCATAAAATCCCCAGTGATCGCCCACGTAGGCATAAGCTTCAGCGCCTCCCCAGCGATGATAGATGTTTTCGCCTCCCTTTACAAAATAATTGATGCCCCAGATCGGTTTCACGGCAAAAGTGAAAAGGTCGTCTTTATAATACCCGCCTAACGGATTGATGGCGAAAGCAAGGTTGGGATTTTTTTTGAAAATATCGTATTTCGGATTGTAATCGGGCAGTGGATCGAGTTCGGCTTTGTAACCGATCCTGTAGAAATCGAGCTCTTTTTGTTGCCGTTTGGTGAGCTGATCGTATTGTTGCAAAGCTTCATCGAGTTTTTGTGCAATAAACATCCGCGAATAGGGCTTGGCTACCGAGTTGATCTCCACAATACCACCGGTGGCCAGTTCATCTATAAATTCATAAATATTCTGATTGGAAATGTGCTCATAAACCTCCTGTGCTTGCACTTTGCCGGTAAGAGCGATAAGCAGTATTGAAATCGATAGAATGAAGGTAGTTTTCATTGCCTGATGATAAATATTTGCCGCAAATATCCGAATTAATTCCGAACATGGGTAGCGCCGGACATATTGCGCCTTACATATTATTTGAGCGAGAAAAACCTGAAATCTTTACATTTGCAGAAATCATTAATTCTTCAACATTGCTCAAACGATTTTTATCCATCTTTACCGGGTTGTTTAAAAAATTACTGATCGCACTTGGTCTGGTATTTTTTGTAATGATCGTTTTGAGTTTTACGAATGTTCCCTGGAATATCTACCACGCTCTCGGAACCTATCACGACGAAATTGAGCAGGATCCAGATTATATCGTGGTAATGGGGGCAGGAGGGATGCCGGGTCAGGCCGGATTGATCCGTTGCTACTATGCAGCATTGGGTGCAAAGCAGTTTCCGGAGGCAAAACTGATCGTTGCCATGCCGGTTCATCCTGATAATTTTAAGGGGAGTGATGCGGAACAAATGGCGCAGGAAATTCAAAACCGGGATGTAGATTCTGCGCGCATCCTGTTCGAGCTGCAGGGAACCAACACCTACACACAGGCAACCGAAGTGTTTAAAATGATCAGCCATCTTCCGAACAGCAACCTGCTTGTTGTTACTTCCCCTTCGCATATGTATCGCTGCATCAAAACCTTCGAAAAAAGCGGGTTTGAAAATGTTTACGGTCTTCCGGCATTTGAAGGATATCTCGACGAAACAACTTTGCTGACAGAAGAGGAAAAAGAGCAGCGGTTCACTTCTCCTGACAGGAACATAAACCTGCGATACAACACCTGGGCTTATTTGAAATACGAGATCACCTTGTTTCGGGAGGGAGTTGCCATTGTGTGGTATACCTTAAAGGGATATATGTAGTTCTTTAAGGAATTTTAAGTTTTCGTATGAAATAAAAATCGCGGTTGAACGTCTATCTGCTTATATTTTCATTTCAATAATCCGACAAAATAGCAGTTTTTTTAAGTAATTTTGCACCAAACTGACAGATTGATCTATGGACGTACAGGCAATTAAACAGCGATTTGGGATCATCGGTACTTCGCCCTTGCTCGACCGGGCGATTGATATTGCCCGACAGGTGGCACCCACCGATTTAACCGTACTGATCACCGGAGAAAGCGGAGTGGGCAAGGAAGTGTTTCCGAAGATCATTCACCAGCTCAGTGCCCGAAAACACGGGCCTTACATTGCCGTGAACTGTGGCGCTATTCCCGAAGGGACGATCGATTCCGAACTGTTCGGGCATGAAAAAGGTTCTTTTACCGGGGCACATGAGGCCAGAAAAGGGTATTTTGAAGTGGTTAACACCGGAACCATTTTTCTGGATGAGGTGGCCGAACTGCCCTTGTCTACACAGGTGAGGCTGTTGCGTGTACTTGAAACCGGAGAGTTTCTGAAAGTAGGTTCATCAAAAGTGATCAAAACCAATGTACGTGTGGTGGCTGCTACAAACATTGATATTCAGCGGGCGATCAGCGAAGGCAAGTTCAGGGAAGATCTTTATTATCGTTTAAATACGGTCCCGATCAAGGTGCCGCCCCTGAAAGACAGGAAAGAAGATATCCATTTATTATTTAGAAAATTTGCTTCCGACTTTGCTGAGAAATACAGAATGCCAACACTTCAGCTCGACCCCGATGCTGTGAAGTTGCTGGTAAATTATCGCTGGCATGGGAATGTGCGACAGTTGAAAAATATCACCGAGCAAATATCAATTATCGAACAGGAACGCAATATCGCTGCGCAAACACTTTCGAAATATTTGCCGGAAGGGCAATACCGTGATCTGCCTGTTTTATACAGGAATGCAGAGGATAAAAAAGAGATCAATGAACGCGACCTGTTGTATAAGGTGTTGTTCGACATGAAAAAAGACATTCATGACCTCAAGCAGGTTGTGGGCGAAATATTGCAAAACGAAGGGGATTTTAAGCAGGTGCGCGACGAAAATGCAAGGCTGATTAAGAAACTTCATCACGATGTTGAATCGGTAGATCAATCGGTTAATGAATTGCATCTGCATGCCAATCACGATGATGAAATGGAGCCGATACAGGAATCGGAATTTGTTGAAGAGTCACTTTCAATTCAGGATAAGGAGATTGATCTGATAAAAAAAGCACTGGCCAAACACAATGGTAAACGTAAAAATGCAGCACAGGAGCTTGGCATTTCAGAACGGACCTTGTACCGGAAAATTAAAGAATACGATATCACATAGAGTTCAGATTTCAATTGAAAGTAAAAAAGGATTATTTAGGTTTTGTGGCAGCTATTTTGGTTTCGCTGTTGATGACGGGATGCACTGTCAATTACTCCTTTACAGGAGCTTCTATTCCGCCGGAGGTGAAAACGATCAATATCAAATACTTTCCCAACAATGCCTCATTGGTCGAACCAACACTTAGTCAGAAGCTGACGGATGCCTTACGCGACAAATTCAGTTCAGAAACCAACCTGACCATCGTAAACGGTGATGCCGACCTGATCCTCGAGGGTTCCATCACCAATTATACAACCCAACCCGTAGCGATTCAGCAGGACGATCAGGCGGCACTTAACCGGCTGACCATTACAATCGAAGCTACCTATACGAATAAATTCGATGAAAAAATGAGTTTCGAAACTACATTTTCACGTTTTGCTGAATATTCGAGCAGTCAGAATCTGTCGGATGTAGAAGAAGGCCTGATCGAAGAGATCAATGTGATGCTGGTGGAAGATGTGTTTAACAAAGCTGTGATCAACTGGTAAAACTATTGTATGAATCGCCAAACCTTCATATCGCTGATACGTGAACCGGGTAACCTCGATCAAACCACCGGACATCAGTTAGAAAATCTGGTGAAGGAATACCCATATTGTCAGTCGGCTGATTTACTATATACCTTAAGTTTATACAAGGAGAATAACCACCGGTTTAACAATCGGTTAAAATATACTGCGGCCCTCGCCCCTGACAGATTGCTGCTCAAGTCGAGGTTAAACAAGATCAGAACACTTTCTCAACATTCAGAGCAGAAAGCACAATCTGCGAAACCTCAAATTGAGGGTAAAATTGTTGAATCAAAACCGGGTTTAGCCGGATTGGTTGAGCAACTGAAACAAACTGTTGAAGCAAAGATGATTGATCAAACCCGGTCAGCATCAGAAAAGGATGCTCTTCCTGAAATCCTGAAGAAACTTGGAAACCTGGTGACACCGGATGAAAGTTATCCTGAAATAATTCCGGATATCAAGGATTATAACTTCAGCCATTTGGATGAAACCAAACCTGCACCACCCGACCGGAAAAGTAAGGATGCA
Organism: Bacteroidales bacterium; assembly: GCA_020438135.1. Lineage (GTDB taxonomy): Bacteria > Bacteroidota > Bacteroidia > Bacteroidales > JAADJA01 > JAADJA01. The sequence continues at coordinate 8,338 of JAGQVF010000189.1, forward strand.
CTGATCGATAAGTTTATCCGCGAAGAGCCACGCATTTCACCACCTGCGAAATCCGGGTTTTTTAATCCTGATGATCATGCCAAAAGCAGCCTGGAAGACAGAGATGACCTGGTTTCGGAAACACTGGCGAAGATCTATCTTAAGCAGGGGAACATCCGTAAAGCGATACGGATATATAATAAATTAAGTTTGCTATATCCGGAAAAAAGTAGTTTCTTTGCGGCCCAAATTGAAAAAATTAAAAAAGATCATAATAATTTGCAATAAAAAACTGATACAATGGGAGCTTATATCGTAGTAGCTGTTCTGATCATTATCACTTGTATCCTCCTCACTTTAATCGTGTTGGTACAAAGTTCCAAAGGCGGAGGGCTGGCCTCCAATTTTTCGGGTTCGAACCAGTTTATGGGTGTTCGCAAAACTGCTGACTTCCTTGAAAAATCAACCTGGACCCTGGCTGTTGTTTTGTTGGCTTTGAGTTTGTTCTCAATATTTGTGATTCCGAGGGGAACCACAGTTCAAACCGGCGATCAGGAGCTTCAGGAACTGATTCAGGATCTTCCTGATCCGGTTCAGGATTACGCACCGCCACCAGAAGATCAGGCTGGCGAGGAATAATCGCAGCAAAAGAAAAATTAAAATGTCAGATTGTCACAGCAGTCTGACATTTTTTTATGCCTGAAAATGTCATCTAAAAAAATCTGTTTGAAATTTTTAATTATCAGGAAATGATTGAGTTGTACAAAATAGCTTAATCGAGCTGATGCGATCAATTCGTAAATTCAGGAAATGTAAATCGTAAATCCTATCACCGGATGGTTTGGCATAAATTATGTCAGGGCGGTTCAGCAAAATGGAAAATAGTATTTAACTCATTCAATAAAAACCAGACGATTATGGCAAAAATTAGTATCAAACCGTTGGCTGACCGTGTTTTGGTTGAGCCATCAATGGCAGAAGATAAAACAGCAGGTGGAATCATTATCCCCGATACAGCCAAGGAGAAACCTCAAAAAGGAACCATTGTGGCCGTTGGTCCGGGAACCGCTGATCAGAAAATGACAGTGAAAGTTGGCGATACCGTGTTATATGGTAAATATTCAGGTACTGAAATCAATTATGAAGGTGTCAATTACCTCATTATGAAAGAATCAGATATTTACGCGATAGTGTAATCAATTAGTAATCAAATAAAAAATTAAATAAAATGGCAAAAGACATTATTTTTGATTTAAAGGCGAGAGAATCTCTCAAGAAAGGCGTTGACGAACTTTCCAATGCCGTTAAAGTGACCCTGGGCCCCAAAGGCCGAAACGTTATTATCGATAAATCTTTTGGTGCTCCATCTATCACCAAAGACGGTGTTACGGTTGCCAAAGAGATCGAACTGAAAGATACCATCGAAAACATGGGTGCGCAAATGGTGAAGGAAGTGGCTTCAAAAACCAATGATATTGCAGGTGATGGTACAACCACCGCCACTGTTTTGGCGCAAGCCATCGTTACAACAGGATTAAAAAACGTTACAGCCGGAGCAAATCCGATGGACCTGAAACGTGGTATCGATAAAGCTGTTGTTAAGGTTATTGAATCGCTCAGGAAACAAACCAAAAAAATCAGCGACAGCGGTGAAAAAGTAGAGCAGGTAGCTACCATATCGGCAAATAATGATACCGTTATCGGTCAGCTTATTGCTGAAGCAATGGGCAAAGTGAAAAAAGACGGTGTGATCACTATTGAAGAAGCAAAGGGTATCGAAACTTACGTTGACGTAGTGGAAGGTATGCAGTTTGATCGCGGTTACATCTCTCCGTATTTCGTTACCGATACCGAAAAAATGGAAGCCGTTTATGAAAATCCGTTCATCCTGATCCACGATAAAAAGATCAGCGTGATGAAGGATATGGTAGGTATTCTTGAAAAAGTTGCCCAATCAGGTCGTCCGCTTCTGATCGTTGCCGAAGATGTTGAAACTGAAGCACTGGCTACGCTCGTGGTAAATAAACTCAGGGGTGGTTTGAAAGTAGTCGCAGTGAAAGCTCCCGGATTCGGTGACCGCAGAAAAGAAATGCTCGAAGACATCGCCGTTCTGACCGGTGGAACTGTAATCTCTGAAGAAAAAGGTTACAAACTGGAAGACACTTCACTGGATCAACTTGGTAGTGCCGAAAAAATCACGATTGATAAAGAAAACACTACCGTGGTAAGTGGAAAGGGCAAAAAAGAAGATATCCAGGCAAGGATCAACCAGATCAGGGCTCAGATCGAAACCACAACTTCCGATTATGACAAAGAAAAACTGCAGGAACGTCTTGCAAAACTTGCAGGTGGTGTTGCGGTTATTTATGTAGGTGCTGCCAGCGAGGTGGAGATGAAAGAACGCAAAGACCGTTTTGATGACGCTTTGAATGCAACCCGTGCAGCCATCGAAGAAGGAATTATTCCGGGTGGTGGTGTGGCTTATCTGAGAGCCATTGATGCTCTGAAAAGTCTGAAAGGCGACAACGAAGATGAAGAAACAGGTGTTCAGATTATTCGACGTGCACTGGAAGAACCGATGAGACAGATCGTTGAAAATGCTGGCCTCGAAGGATCTGTAATTGTTCAGAGAGTGAAGGAAGGTAAAGGCGACTTCGGTTACAATGCCAGGATCGATAAATTTGAAAACCTGCTAGAAGCCGGTGTAATCGATCCGACTAAAGTGGCTCGCGTTGCACTTGAAAATGCTGCTTCAATTGCAGGTATGCTTTTAACAACCGAATGTGTGGTTGCTGAGCACAAAGATGAAAATGAGCCTGCTGCACCTGCAATGCCTCCGGGAGGAATGGGTGGCATGGGCGGCATGTACTAAAATATTAATGCCAAGATGCAAAAAGCTCCGTCATTTCCGGCGGGGCTTTTTTATTTTTGCAAAATCAATCGAAAAACTTTTCGTTTCAACTTTGTTTAATATTTAAAATTTTGATCATGCAGAATCCTTTCAATAAAACAATCTTATTTATTTTAACGGTATTACCTTTTGTGACGTTCGCCCAAATTGTTCCGGTGGATGAGGAAACAGGTAATATCATGTACCGCGAAGTGGTAGAAGAAGAAGGTGATAAACAAGACTTTTTTAACCGTGCTGTATCATGGATCAATGAATACTATTCGAATCCTGTTGATGTTACCAAAACCCGTGATCCCGAAACAGGTGAGATCAAGGGATTGCACCGGCTCAGACTCATGAACACCCTCGAAGATGGAACCGAAACCCCGGCTGGTATTGTCCAGTATGAATTTTTACTGGAATTCAAAGAAGGAAGGTATCGGTACACGTTGACTGATTTTGTTTTGCGGCAGGCATCCAAAATTCCGGCTGAAAAATGGCTTGATAAAGAGGATCCGCTCTACGATGTGCGGTATGAAGATTATCTGAAGCAAATCGATGATTTTGCAATGGAATGGGTAACAAGTTTAAAAGAAGGCATGAAACCAGAAGTAAAATCATCGGACGACAACTGGTAGTTAAGGTTTTATATGTAAAATGGTTGATTTATCATTAATCCGGAATCCGATTTTTTTAGGTTTTTATGGCTGGCAATGATGGAAACAGCTTCAGATATATCAATATGCTGAAGGTCGGCTTTTGCTGCTCTCTCAAAAGGAATCCGGAGCCCGTATAGTTTCCCTTTTACCATCCCGTCGATCACATTATAAATATTGCCACCTGACTGGTTGTGTTTTTGCAACTGATCCCACGTAACATCAAGATTAAAATGTTTGGCCTTTACAAGATTTTCCAGGATGCGATTGGCCGGAATTCCCTGCCGCCGGAGTCTGAAAAGTCTTAACAGGGAGATATGAATCCCGGCATTCACTGCCATATACCACTGCAAAAATGAAAACAGATAGTTGAGTATTCCTGCAACTGCAAGCACAGCAAAGATCACAACAAAGGTCAGCATTGTGGGTCCCATTCCTTTTTTCAGTATAACAGGAAAGCCCGGCTATTGTTGAAGCATTTTTTAGTTACTCTCTTAGGTGTGAAATACGAGAAATGGAATATGTGAATGAAACAACATTTTACGTGTTATGCCGGGATTGAATAATCTTTCTATTATATTTCGTTTATGAGTTGTAAGTGCCAGCAAATCAATTTCCTGTTTTTCGATATAATCCTGCAGACCTTCCACCACATCTTCATGAAATAAGGTATGACAGAATACTTCGTGATCAGGGTATTCTGTTTTAAGATGATTTTTCAGAAAATTCATTTTGGTACTTTCGGTATACGAATCGGATTCTTCTGTAATGTGAACACAAAATATTTTGATTTCGAAGGGTCGCAGTAATGTCATCAGTCGGCGCAGCGATTGAAAATCACTGGTTTCGAAATTGGTAGCATACAAAGCCCTGTTTACGAAATCAATCCCTTGAAAAACAGATTTTTCAGGAATTACCAGTACCGGAACAGTCGATTTTTGAATAATTGTTTTGGTTACACTACCGATGTAATCAAAAGAATTGCCACCACGGCCCTTCGAACCCATCACCACAACTCCCGGGTCATATTTTTCAATGTGGTGTAAAATAACATTTTCAGGAATACCTCTTTCCAATGTTGCAACGATTTTAATTTGAGTAAATCCCATTTCACAGGCTTTTTCCCGAAGTCTTTTTTTTAGATTTGAGATTTGGCTTTTGGCTTCTTTTGCTATATCTCCGAGGATTTGATCGAAATGAAATGCAACGGCATTGTTTTCAAGGTAGGGCTCTGAACCCACCAATGGATTAAAATAGGAATAGATCAGTTTTATTTCCGCCTTCAGTTTCACTGCCAATCCCAGCGCATATTCACAGGCATTATCCGAATATTCCGAAAAATCCACCGGTACCAGAATACGCCTTATTCTTTTGAGTTTTTGAATAGTTGCGTGTTTTTCCTCGCCAGTCATTCCCATTATTTCCTCGATGATTTTGCCTGCCGTTTCAGCGTCTTTTTCCTGGATTTTTACCCTTACACCAGTTGCAACACCGGGTTGAACAAGGTTGATATGGGTAAGAAAACATTCTATGCCCGCGGCTTCCAAACGGGCTTTAATCAGTTGCGCTCTCGCGTAGTGGCATGATGTTATGGTAACTATCCTGTCTTCCATGATGCTTTAGGTATAAGATTGGGACATTAAAGATAAGAAAATATTCAATCTATGTCAATACATCATAGGGTGGAATGTCGTTAAGAAATGTCCAGGAGTTATCGTTGTAATTCAGCAAACAACAATAATGTTGCATACCGTTTGTAACCACCAGAAATTTCACCTGGAGCGACATATTGTATCGCACGATCTGGTCAAAAACCTGTTCGGTAATTTTAATTTCAGGAGCCTTGCATTCTATGATCAGGACAGGTTTGCCTTGTTTGTTAAAAACAACTGCATCGGTTCGTTTTAACCGCGAAGCCACTTTTAATCCTGATTCAACAGCAATGAGTGAAGATGGATAACCATGTTGATTTACAAGGAAATGAATAAAATGCTGCCTGACCCATTCTTCAGGAGTTAACACAAGAAATTTTTTCCGCCAATCGTCAAAGATCCACGTTTTACCTTCGGCCTTTTTCAGTTTAACGGGGTAAGCAGGAAGATTCAGTTTTTCCATAATAATAAATGCAGTTGCAAAAATATGCAAATATGCCTATTGATTAATTTTGCCGTTGCGTTGTAAGTTGAACCTGTGCATGGTGTTTTTTTATCAACAATTTGTTATTCATAAAAAAAATTCTACCTTTGCACCCCCAATTTCAGATTGGGATAAACGGTAATAAGTACCTGAAAAGCAAAGGAGTTGATAACGTGAAAGATTACACCATTCCCTTTAAAGGTTTGCGCCTTGGCGAACATCCGTTTGAGTGGGAATTGAATAAAAAGTTCTTTGAAAACGCTGATTATTCCGAAATTCTTGATTGTGATCTTTTGATCAATCTGATTCTTGATAAGAAAGAACGAATGATGGAGTTATATTTCAGGATCAATGGCCGGATTTCAGTACAATGCGATCGTTGCCTTGGTCCACTGGAACTTCCGGTTGATATTACTGAAGATTATTTTGTTAAGATCGGAGCCGAGCGCGAAGAAGAATCGGAGGAGGTGCTGGTAATACCTGAGTCGGATTACGAAATAGATGTTGCACCACTTATTTTCGATTATGTTTTACTTTCGGTTCCTATAAAAAAAGTGCATAAACATAAAAGCGATTGCGATCAGGAAATGCTTAAGAAGCTTGAGGAATTAAAGGGAGGACAATCTACCGATCCGCGTTGGGACGCATTAAAAAATATTAAGTTGTAATTTCAATAAATAATCAATAAAATGGCTCATCCGAAGAGAAAAACATCGAAGACAAGAAGAGACAAGAGGAGAACCCATTATAAAACAGAAGCCCCTACATTGGCTAAATGTGCAACTACCGGCGAAGTTCACCGGTATCACCGAGGCTACTATGTTGACGGCGATCTCTATTATAAGGGTAAGCTTGTTTATTCTGCAACAGAAGTTGAATAAACTTCTTTGCTATCTAAAAATTAATTCTGTTCATGAATATAGGCCTTGACGTAATGGGCGGTGACTTTGCCCCTGATGTTACCATTCAAGGGGCAATAATGGCACTGGGTAAACTATCTTCAGGTGACAGGATTTTTTTATTTGGTCCTGAAGACATAACCCATGAAAAACTTCGGGAAAGGGGTGGCAATATCAGTGATTTCACCATTATCCACTGTCCCGAAATTATCGGTATGGGCGACCGTCCCATCAAAGCATTTACACAAAAGCCGGAATCCAGTATTTCTATGGGATTCAGGTATCTTAAAGCCCGTAGGATAGATTCATTCGCCAGCGCCGGAAATTCAGGGGCAACAATGGTGGGTGCCATGTACAGTGTCAGCAATATCAAGGGGGTTATTCGTCCCAGCACACTTACCAACCTTCCGAAAGAAAACGGAGGTATGAATGTAATGCTGGATATCGGTACAAATCCCGATATTAAACCTGATATTATGTACCAGTTTGCCATTCTGGGATCTATTTATGCAAAACATGTACTGGGCATAAAACGACCCAGAGTCGGATTGCTTAATATCGGTGAAGAGGAAGAGAAAGGTAATCTCTTGTGTCAGTCGGCCTTTCGGTTGATGAAAGATTCGGAAGATTTTAATTTTTATGGTAACGTCGAAGGGCGTGACCTTTTTAAAGATAAAGCGGATGTGATTGTTTGTGACGGATTTACCGGCAATATTGTGCTTAAGCAGATTGAAGCCATGTACAGGTTACTGATCAAACGAAAGCTGGTTGACGAATTTATTGATAAATTTAATTATGAAAATTATGGAGGGAGCCCGATACTGGGAGTGAATGGTTCTGTGGTAATTGGCCATGGAATTTCAAGTGCCAAAGCCATTCACAATATGATTCTTCTCTCACGCGATATACATGAAGCCAATCTCACCAAAAAGATCAAACGGATCATGAACAAATATATCCAAAGTAAATAAAATAGTATTTTTGAGCCCGAAAATTTTTATCTGATTAAGTAATGAGTAAAGTAAGAGCAGCTATCACCGGAATTCATGGTTATGTACCTGACTATGTTTTGACCAATAAGGAGCTTGAAACCATGGTTGATACAACCGATGAGTGGATCACCACCCGTACGGGAATAAAAGAGAGACATATATTGAAAGGTGAAGGTTTGGGAACCTCTGACATGGCTGTTGAAGCAGTGAAAGGCTTGTTGAAAAAAACCAATACCGATCCCGGTGATATTGAGTTGGTGATTTGTGCAACCGTTTCTCCTGATATGGTTTATCCCGCTACTGCTAACATTATAAGTGATAAAGCGGGTATTAAAAATGCTTTTAGCTTCGATTTGAACGCTGCATGTTCAGGATTTATTTACGCATTGACAACTGCTTCCAAATACATCGAATCAGGAGCATATAAAAAGATTTTGGTTGTTGGTGGGGATAAGATGTCATCCATAGTGGATTATACCGATCGTCAAACCTGCGTGATCTTTGGTGATGCCGCCGGTGCTGTTTTGCTCGAACCTACTGAGGACGGGAACGGTATTCAGGATGCTATATTGAGAACGGATGGTTCAGGAAGGGTTCACCTTCATCAAAAAGCCGGTGGATCGATGCGGCCTGCTTCTTATGAAACCGTAGCCAACCGCGAACATTTTGTTTATCAGGAAGGTCAGGCTGTATTTAAATTTGCTGTTTCCAATATGGCCGATGTTTCGGTTGAAATCATGAAAAAAAATGACCTCACTTCCGATGATATTGCCTGGTTGGTTCCACATCAGGCCAACCTTCGTATTATTGACGCAACGGCTCGACGCATGGGTCTTGAAAAAGAAAAGGTGATGATCAATATCCAGCGCTATGGCAATACCACTAACGGTACCATTCCCATGTGTCTCTATGAATGGGAAGGCAAACTTAAAAAGGGCGATAATATCATATTGGCTGCTTTCGGTGGCGGTTTTACCTGGGGTGCCGTTTACCTCAAATGGGCGTATGACGGGGCGAAATAAGTAACACAAATACTTTGATTGTCTGGGCTGGATGTTAAAAGTCTTGGTTGAAAAGCAACGACGGTGATTCATTAGAATATCTTATACTCGCAATTTCCCAAAACATTCTTCACACCTTCCAGCGAATAGGTTTCCATCAGGTCGGCGCGGATTTTTGCCACATCATAAAAACCGGTTGTGTATATCTTGCAATGGATAAAGATTGATGGGGATGCCTAATCCAAACATAAAAAAAGTTGCAGCTGGTGTCCTCACCATCATTTTAAACCCACCAAAAATCAGGGGATACTTTATTATATCTTCAAACACTTTTTCTGAAAGTAGGATTCTTCCTAATTAATAATATGAATATTAAGTTTTATAGTCACATAATGTTATTTTGCATTGGATAAAGATTGGTGAGGACACCAATCCAAACTTTCATAGGCATCTGAACGATGTTCCGGCTGGTGTCCTCACCAGCATTTCTCCGCTTTTTATTCAAGATAGTAGTT
>JAGQVF010000190.1 GCA_020438135.1 Bacteroidales bacterium
TCCGGCAAACAGTTTATTTTTCCTTCCCGATAAGGCAACCGAAGTGCCCAGCAGGTTGTTATTGGATTTTCCGGTAAGGTCGATATTTCCTTCGATGTGATTGTTCTCCGGGATCTTTGCCTGTTTAATATCGATAACGCCACCGATGGCATCCGAACCATACATCAACGATGCAGGTCCCTTCACTACCTCCACGTCGTCGATGGCATACTGGTCGATCTCCAGTCCGTGATCGGCGCCCCATTGCTGTCCTTCATGCTTCACACCATTTTCAACCACTACTACACGATTGAATCCAAGACCGCGGATTACCGGTTTCGATTGTCCGGAACCGATGTCGATGGACGACACACCAGGCAATCTTTCGAGTGACTTCATCAGGCTGCCGCCCTGGTGCTTTTTCAGGTAATCATCATTCACAATCTCCACATTGAGCGAAGACTCCTTTTTGCGGTCCTCGGCATAATGGTCGGTCACCACCAACTCCTGTAAACTTAAAGTTGCGGGTGAGAGCGATATATTAAAATTCGAATTTCCGGAAATGTGGATACTGTCAGTGAATGTTTTATAACCAACAAAGGTCACTTCAATCCTGAAGTTACCGGATTTGATATTATTAAAAAGGTATCTGCCGTTTGCATCTGTAACAGTCGCCTTTTTAGGAGGATAGAGAAATACATAAGCTCCGGGAAGTGTTTGGTTGTTTTCGTCAACAACCACTCCTGATAACTCGCTCATTTCCTGCGACCATACTGTAACAGACAATAATCCCATGCCCAACAGCAGCATGATTATTCTGCGCATACTTATTTTTTATGATTTTTCTACCTGAAAAAATGAACTAAGAAACTGAATTCAGGTAATAATGGGAGGTCCGCGGGGAGCGTCAATAATATGAATTTGCTTTTGCAGAGAGGTTACCAGAGAATGATCAAACCATGTGGCGACTTCAGGGATTTTTGCTTCATAAATTTTTGCATCCTGAATATCCCTGACTGAAAATTCGTAGTGGCAAACAGGACAAGGATCTGTATTTACTGAAAATACGTGATCACCTGTGTCTGTATCCTGTATCCCGCATAAAGAACTACAACCGGTTTGGCACGAAATGCTTTCTTCCCCGTGGTGCCATGCAATGTGTGATGATTGATACACCAGCGGAAATGAAAATATCCACAGCAACAAATATGCAATATAATTTTTCAGATTTAGCATCACTGTGATCTCCGGTTGATCATTAAATCGAATGTTTGCCGATTATTTGTTCCAAACAAAATAAATGCAACTTTGTTGCAAAAATAATATAAAAACAACACGCGAATCATAAAGAATCAAAGAGTTGAACGGAAAAGTGTTATTTATTAAAATGGTCTTATATCTCACTGGAAACAAGCCATTAAGATTTTACGATTCAGAGTAAATAATTAAAATAATTAATGCCTGCCCGAACTTAAAGTTTTATACATTTGCCCACTTTTTTTTTGACAACATTATGACAGAAAACAACATTGAACCCGAACCTTCGGAAGACATAGCCTCAGAGTCAGGCAAGGCAACAAAACAACCACGGTTATATGTATCCGGGCCGGCTTATAAACCATTTTCCTCATGATCACGATAACCACACGCAAGGCTGATATCCATGACCTTGAATTTCTACTGCGACTGGAAAATGAATCTTTTTCAGCTTTTCAGAGGAACACAGGCCGCAATATCAAACATGGGATTATAAGTGATTTTCAGGAAGTTTTAATTGCAGAAGTGAATGGTGATCATAATGAGCCCATCGGTGCCATCGTTCTTTTTAAATATACCAAAACGGTAAGGATCTACTCAATCGCAGTTTTGCCGTCATTCCAGAATAAGGGAATTGGTGAACAACTTCTGAGGGAAGTGTATACCTACGCGGTGAATCATTCATTTAAAAAGATCACCCTCGAAGTGAGAGCCGGCGATGCAAGGCTTACCGCCTGGTATAAAGCACGGGGATTTGAAAAAGTGGGAGTATTGAAGGATTTTTATGGTAAAGGTGAAGATGCTTTGAAAATGGAGCTGAAAACGGATGCCCCATTCAAAACCGGTCGAACGACAAACCTGATCGTGATCAATCAACCATTTAAGTGGAAAAATCATGATATCAACGCGAGGATAATCACGGTTAAAGACTATATAAGCAATCCCGATTATCAAAATAACTCTGACTTCAGGGTTTTTAACCTGTGCAGTTCGTACAGATACCAGAGTTACGGATATTATGTATCGCTGCTGGCTTCTGCACGGGGTCAACGCGTAATCCCCAGTTCGACCACCATTCGTGATTTCAGGATCAACAACCTGGTGCAATCTGCGGTGTATGATATTGACGAAGTGATCCATAAAACCCTGGAAAAGGAACAGAACTCCAACTTCACCCTGTATGTTTATTTTGGGCATTCCGTTAAAAAAGAGTACAAAATTCTGGCTGCCAAACTTTACCAGCTCTTTGAAGCACCGTTATTCAGGGTTGATTTTGTGAAACACGACAAATGGCTCATCCGCGACATCAGGATGCTTACTTTCAATAAAATCCCGGACGGGGATATGGAAATGATGTACGAATTTGCGGCAAGGTATTTTAATAAAAAGCGGTATAACATTTCCAAATTAACCAACTTCAAATACGACCTCGCCATCCTGACAAATCCGATGGAAGAAAACCCACCGTCGAACGCGGAATCATTGCAAAAGTTTAAAATTGCAGCCAACCGCAAAGGAGTGTATGTTGAGTTTATTTCCCGTTCTGAATTTGATAAGATCAATGAATTTGATGCCTTGTTTATCCGCGAAACGACCAACGTTAATCATCATACCTACGATTTTTCACGAACTGCATACGCCGAGGGCCTTGTAGTGGTTGATGATCCCTGGTCGATCCTTCGGTGTTCCAATAAAATCTATCAGAATGAACTCTTCAGAAAACACCGCATTTTAACCCCTACAACGGTTGTTTTCACCAAAAACCTTTTTGATGAAAAGGAATTGGAAACCATGAAATACCCGCTGGTTCTGAAACAACCCGATAGTGCCTTTTCGCTGGGTGTTCACAAAGTGAACGACAAAACGGAGGCTAAAGTAGCATTGCATGAACTTTTCAGGAAGTCAGACATGGTGGTGTGCCAGGAATTTCTGTTTTCCGATTTCGACTGGCGTATCGGTATCCTTGACAACAAGCCGATCTTTGCTTGCAAATATTATATGTCGAAAGGTCACTGGCAGATCTACAATTGGGAAAGCACCGAAACTGACAAATCAGGAGATTTTGAAACCCTTGATATTGGAGAAGTTCCTGAAGCTATCCTGCAAACAGCACAAAAAGCTTCGGCGCTCATAGGCGACGGTTTATACGGAGTAGATCTCAAAATGGTGGATAACAAAGTATATGTGGTAGAAGTTAATGACAACCCGAATATTGATGCCGGTGTTGAAGATGCCTTCCTGAAGGATAAACTATATGACATGGTTATCGACTCAATTGTGGAACGTATCGAGATTGCTAAAAACATTCGCCGGATCAACTTCACCGATCACTGATCGTTTTTCGCATACGATTTATCCGAAAAGCAATCTACATAACCTTATCGAGCGCACTGCTCATCTTACTGATCAACAGTTCAGCACTGATGGGTTTCGAAATATAATCGATACAACCGGCATCATAACTTTTCTCAATATCGTTTTGCATGGCATACGCTGATTGCGCAATGATTTTTGCACCATTATGAATTTTCAGGACCTCGCGGGTTACGGAATACCCGTCGGTATCAGGCAATCCCAGGTCCATTAAAATCAGGTCGAAACGTTCTCCCTTTTTAAAATATCCGATGGCAGTTTTACCATGTGTGGCTCGCTTAATTTTAAGCTTGTAAGGTTTTAAAACTATTTTCAGAAATTCAAAAATAATATCGTCATCCTCCACAATCAGTAATTTGATACCACTCAACTGGCTTCCCGAAACAGGGAATATATTTCGTTGCTTTATTTTCGGATTTCTAACCGATACAAATGGAATTTCAAAGGTGAATTCTGCACCCAATCCCTTTTCGGATTCAACCCAAATATTGCCTCCAAGCAAAGAAACCAATCCTTTCGAAATGGTAAGACCAAGCCCGGTGCCACCGTATTTTTTGGATAACTCGATATCCGACTGCTCAAATCGTTCAAATATGGCATCGAGTTTATCAGTAGCGATTCCCATACCTGTATCTTTCACATAAAAACGGATCTTATCTTCTACCAGGCGATAACCAAACTTAACATATCCGATAGCCGTAAACTTTATAGCATTGCTCAACAGGTTGGTAAGTATCTGTTTCAAGCGTATGGGATCGGTTTTAACAACAATATCTTTTTTAACTTCAGGAATTTCCAATTCAAGCTTCAAACCTTTTTTATCCTTGAAGTTCTTTTCATGCTGGAACATCAGGTTGAGCTCGTTCATCGTTTGATTGAGGTGGCATTCGCCCTGAACGATCTTAAGTTCACCTGCCTCAATTTTCGAAATGTCGATGATATCATCGATCAGGTTCAGCAATTGCATCGAATTTCCATGAATGATCTTCACATATTTCTCCCGGTCCGATTCAGAAATATGTTCATCCTTCAACAGATTTGAAAATCCGATTATTCCATTCATCGGTGTACGAATTTCGTGACTCATATTAGCCAGGAAATTGTTTTTATAGATATTGGCTATTTCGGCTTTTTCCTTTGCTTCCTTCAGCTCTTTTTCCATCATTTTCCGTTCGGTTACATCTTCCGAAACCTTTACATATCCGGTAATTTCACCTTTTTTATTTTTTAATGGACTGATGGAAGCCAGTTCCCAATAATTTGTTCCTGTCTTTTTCCGGTTAAGGAATTCGCCTTTCCAGGTTTTGCCTGATTTTATGGTTTTCCAAAGGTCTTTATAGAATGATTCATCATGAGTTCCCGATTTCAGCAAGTTGGTTGATTTTCCGATGGTTTCCTCTGCTGCATAGCCGGTAACCTCCCTGAAACGCGGGTTTACGTAGGTTATCTCGCCGGCTGTATTGGTCAGAACGATGGGCGATGGAGCCTGGAAAATAGCCTGATTGAGTTTAAGAACTTCCGCTTCCGCCCGTTTTATTTCCGTTGCATCAACAGCCAGCACAAGCAAACTCTCTTCTGCTTTTCCATTATTGCTTTTAATGGGTATCGCATTAATGAAATAGTCCTTACCACTCACCTTCACTTCAAAAGTCGATTTTTCCTGTTTTTCAAAAGCTTTCTGAAACCTCGCTTTCAAACTCCTTGATTTCCCGTCACTTCGCTCATATCCATTGATCTGGATTTCATCCGATTCGTCTGCTTCAATAAACCTTTTATCCAACTCCTGCCCTTCAGCCATTAACAGGTTAAGCTCGCGGTCGAATAAAAATACAGTTGCACCGGGTAAATACCTGATGACATTGGTAAGCAGATTTTTGCGATATTCCAGCTCCTTTTGGGTTTTCTTCAGGATGTTGGTGTTTGTCAATGTAATGATATCTCCTTCGGTGTTGCGGTCAGGAGTCATAAAAGGGCTGATCCGCTTCAGGTAATTATTACCGTCCTGATCAACAATTTCTTTTTCGTAAACAATCGATTTTTCCAGTACTGACCAACAATCATCGATGATCATCTGCCTGGTTTCTTCATCGAAATTGGTTGCAAATATTTTTATCGGTCTGCCGATATCCGAGTCACGCAGGTTAAAGTGCTTTTTCAGTGCAGGGGTAAACTTCCTGATGTGCAGGTTCGAATCTAGAAACAATGTTGCAATATCGGTGCTGTTCAGAAGGTTGTTCATGTCCGCATTCAGAACAAATAGCTCTTCATTCCTGTCCTGCAATTCTGAATTTACGGTATGCAATTCTTCATTAACCGATTGAAGTTCCTCATTCGTACTTTGTAATTCTTCGTTCGAAGCCAGCAATTCTTCGTTCGATGATTGCAGTTCCTCATTACTGGTTTCCAACTCTTCAATCACATTCTGCAATTCATTTTTAGTATACTTGAGTTCGTTCTCAAGTTCCATGATCCGCTGACGTGCCGAATCGTCGTAATCATAACCCGGAACCTTTTCCTTTGTCACTTTTGAAATTTTCTTCTCATCCGAAAATTCAACCAGGTATAGGCTATGCATTGAGCGGTTTTTCTTGATGATCCTGAAAACCAGGCTCAGTTCAAAGATTTCACCATTTTGCTCAAACTTCACTTTTTTAATTTCGAAGTGAGGAGTTTCGGGTGTAGTACTTCTGATTCCGTTTCTGATCACCGACCGCATTTCGTCGGGCACAAGGTTCAGCAGATTGTTTTCGAATACACCATCCGGGAAACTCAGGTATTTCTTCATTTCCCCCAGCATAAAGAGCAGGTTATACTCATCGTCGACAATCAGGCAGGAAGGGGCATATAAATCTGAAATAACCTTATAAAATGCATAATCAACATTTTCAAATTCAGGTGTGATCGACCTCCTCAGGCTCAAAATATGATTATCCTGACTGATGATGCCCGACCTGTCGATGGTGGTTGAAAATCCGGGAAGGGCTTTTTGTTCGGTGATATTTTTAAAGATTTTCCATTTGGAGTGAATCACCCTGAAATACTTTTGCAACCCCCCCATACTTTCACTGCTGCCAAGAAAGAGGTATCCGTCCAGTTTCAGGGCAAACTGAAAATTGAGCAAAATGCGCTGCTGGGCATTGTTGTTCAAATAAATGAGCAGATTCCTGCAGGATATCATGTCCAACCGTACGAAGGGAGGATCTTTCAGGATATTGTGATAAGAGAAAACAATTTTTTCCCTGATCTTTTTACTGATCTTAAAGTTTTCACCAATTTTGGTGAAATAGCGATCGAGAATGTCTTTTGGCAGATCGTTGGCAATATTGAGAGGATATAAACCGGCACCGGCAGTTTTCAGCGAAGCAATATCGATGTCAGTTGCAAATATTTTAAAATCGGCAACAAGGTTGTTTTTTTGCAAATGCTCCATTAGCAGGATGGCAATCGAATAGGCTTCTTCGCCGGTGGCACAACCCGCAACCCATATTCTTAATGTTTCATCTTCTGCCTTGTTCAGCAGCAGATCACCAATCACTTTATTGGTAAGCAGGGTAAAAGCTTCGGTATCCCTGAAAAATGAAGTTACACCAATTAAAAAGTCCTTTTTAAGTGTTTCCTTTTCATCCGGGTTACTTTGTAAAAAACTCCGATAAGCTTTGATACTATTGATCTTATTGATCATCATTCGCTTATCGAGCCTGCGGATCAGTGTATTTCTTTTATATTGTCTGAAATCGATCCCGGTCAGTTTAAAAATCTCTTCCAGAATATCATTCAGCTCATTTTCAAGATTATCAGTAATTTCAACAATTTGATTTGAAATGATTGAAGTTTTTCCGGCAAGATCTACCAGTTCTTTGGCAATTTTATCCGGTGGCAGGATATAATCCACCAGCCTTGTTGAAATGGCTGCATTAGGCATACCATCGAACTGAGCCGATTTAGGATCCTGAACGACAATCATTCCGCTTGCCTCCTTAATCGATTTGATCCCTCTCGATCCATCGGTGCCTGTACCAGACAGGATCACTGCAATGGCTTTATCGTTGAACTCACTTGCCAACGAATGAAAAAACAAATCTATCGGAAGATTAAGCGGTATCAACTGGTTTTTCTTTTCCTGCACAAACTTGTGATTTTTGATCACAAGATTTGAATTCCTGTCATTCAAATAAATACAATTCGGCTTGATAACCTGGTTGCTTTTGGCCGTATAAATTTTCATGTGGGTATGCTTGGAAAGCAACTCTGGCATCAGACTTTTAAAATTGGGAGACAAATGCTGGATAATGACAAATGACATTCCAGTTGTATCAGGCAGGTTATCAAACAATTGCTGAATAGCTTCAAGCCCTCCGGCTGAAGCACCAATTCCGACAACATACTTCACTTCACTCATGCGCGCTCTAAATGTGGTAAATTGATGGAAAGTTAATTGCGGAACAAACCATACAAAGGGTGAGAATGTTTATTCAATCGCCAACGTTTAACAATTTTTTAACGATTTTAAACAAGAAAGTTTACATTCTCCGCAAAGGTGTATGAATAAAGGCTTTCGACTGTTACTAAACTAACAAATTGTTACTTAATCAGCTTTCAAAATTATTTCATTGATTTCCAATACAATAGAATTTATCCGATCTTCGCTAAACCCTTTCTCATGAGCAGCTTCTTCAAGTGTGCCCCAGATCGGTTCCCCACAGGCAATGCATTTGATACCTTTTTCCGACAGATACCTCACAGTAAAAGGATGCTCCCTTACCAGGTCTTCGATTGCAATATTTTTATCAATCAGCATAAATATTTTATTTTAATATCATTGTTTTTTCACCGGGAAAAGATACCGGTTTACCAAATGCAGGATTCTGAATAAAGGATGTATCTGTCAGCGTCATCAGAAAAGCTTTTAAATCCTCTTTTTCAGAAGGCACAAGTTGATTTCCTCCGGTTGCTATATGATGCATTAAGGGATCAATATATGGAGTCCATACAAGTTCATGTGCATAAAAATCGATAACCTCATCCAGGGTATTGAATCTTCCATCGTGCATATAGGGAGCAGTAAGTTCAATGTTACGCAGGGTACTTGCTTTATAATTGCCTTTTTCAGTTGCGTTACCCGTAACCGAGTATCGATCCGACTCACCGGCAAAGGTAGAGTCTTTGCCGTTGTTATAAAAAAGATTGGTAGTGAACAAAGGATTTCCTGATCCGCCATGACAATGAAAACAATCTGCCCCTTCTTCGGTAGTAAAAAGCACAAAGCCATTCAATTCCGATTGAGTGAGCTGCAGTTCACCCCTTAAATATTTATCGAACTTTGAATTGGAAGAGACCATGGTTCTGACAAACTGAGCAATGGCTTTTGCAATTCTTTCTACTGTTACTTCTTTAGTTCCAAAAGCTTTTTCAAATAAAACCGGATATCCCGGGATCTCACGGATCGCTTTTTCAACCGCTAAAAAACTGCTACCAAATTCAGTTGGATCCGTAATTACGGCAAGCACATCATCTTCAATAGATTTTACACTTCCGTTCCAACCATATGTTCCTTCATTCCAAACCAGGTTCACCAGCGGCAACATGGCATGGCGAGTTGGTTGTCCATCCAGTCCCACCGGAAATGGACGCGGTTTACCGATCACAAATCCATTTTCCTGAATATGACAGGTAAAACAACTCATGAATTTTCCTTCCGAAGCGCGTCCGGCCAGCCGGCCGTCATAAAAAAGCAGCCTGCCTAAATCGATTCCCTCTTTCGTTAATGGATTATCATCAGGAATATTGAGGCGTGTTGGAAAGCCGTAGGGAATCTCAAGTGTATCGGGCGTAGGTTTGTAAACAGGTACCAGCTCGGGTTCAGTATTTTTCGCACAGGCCGTAGCCAGTAAAACTATAAAACCGATCCTCAAAAAGGTTTTCATTTCATTCGTTCGTAACTTGAATTCCAGTAAGTAGTAACTGAATCAACTTCTTTGTTGTATTTAAAAATCAACAGTGAATCGTTTATCGTTCCTGAGCCCAGAAACACAGTGTAGGATGCTGTGTCATCATATTTCTGGTAAGGAATCAGCAACAAATTATCCGAAATATCTGCAAAAGCGCTGTAACCGGAATCACAGGCAAAATTGGTAAATAAAATTCTGTTGTTGAGGCTCGAATCAATCAGAACAGTTGTAAAAAAGAGGCAGGTATCCGTTGTGGTATTCTCCTGCCAATCGGAAGCCAGGTAGTCATCGGTATAAATTTCAGCTTCGTTGTATACTTCAACACTTCGCGTAACAGATTGTGCTTCATTGCCCGATTCGTCAACAGCTTTATAAATAACATTGTAATATCCCACTTTATTTACGTCGACATTATTTTCGATATATAGTTTTGAAGTAATATTCCCTTCTGTGTCGTCCACTGCTTCTGCACCCTGTTCGTTGTATTCACCATTGAGCACCATCGAAACCGAGTCTGATCCATTAAGGGTAATCGTTGGGGGTGTTTCGTCGATTTCACGGCAGGCAATCATGCCTAAGAGAACAAATAACATAACCATAGCCGGACTAAATAACACCCTGATTATATGTAAAAAAAAGTTGCTCATCAATTTTTTGTTTCGGCAAATGTAAAAACATTATGGCCATTCTCTTTCGCTTTTTGCATTGCAGTTTGATTCTGCATGATATAACCGCCATATAAGTCGTGGTTATAAATATTCGGATCTTTAAACCAGTTTTCAATATTCATAACAATAGCAATTTCCTTTGTTTCACCTGGCATTATTTCAAATTGCGAAGATTTTAAAATTACCGGAAAATCGTTATGTACATATCCTGTAATGGCACCAACACTGTCATATATTTGTCCGATCCCCATGTGAAAATCGAAGGGAAGTGTCTGAATTGATTGACCTTCAGGCAACCACTTGCCGTTCAGTTTCATATAATGATATCCACCACCCAGATACTCGGGCCAAAACATATCTCTTTCGGGTGGGTTTGGATACATGAAAGAAATGTTTTCAGATTCGGCAATTCCGAAATGAAATCCCACCGAATCATACTGGCCGGCAGTTATTTGATCATACACATCCCACCTGAGTGTTGTCGGAAGATCTGTATCAATATAATGTATATCCTTCCATTCATTGATTGTTACTGGACCCTTGTTATGTGGATATAAAATCACGTCAGAAATGAAATACTGAATCTCATTTACCATGTAAGGATTTCCGGCTTCATTCACATACAAGAGGGTATCATATTGCAGTTTTTGCCCATCAATCCTGTGTTCGAAACGAATAGTTATGCGGGTTTCGCTAGTATCCGGTGGTTCACTGGTTTTCTTTTCACAGGCAGTAACGAATAGCAATGAAACAAGCCAGGAAACCGACCAAAAGATTATCTGCTTAAAAGGGAACGGTACCTGAAACCACAATGTATTTACCTGGTTCATTTTTACTCGATTTTTGCTTATACAATTTTCCATCGATGCTTATCTGCAGGGTAACGGATGAGGCTGTATCGTGGTATATACCGGCTAAATAAACAATCTGTCCTGGAACACCTTCACATTGTTTTATCCAGCTATCCGCCACACTTTCAAAGGTATATGTTGTGGATTGAATACGTTCATCGACGTCTCTCCACAAAATTTCCGTATCGGTATAACCATCTAAAACACGGTATTGAATTATTACCCGATCTTCATCTTTATCACAGCTTGCAAAAGCTAACAAAATCAATATCAGAACTATGTACTTTCTCCTCATTTTACCTTGTTAATTTTAAAGTGAAGGTTAACATAAAAAGACCTTCCGGGTTCATAAAGTGCATCAGCGCTACCGGTGATATTACGGTTCAAATGCTCGTAGTAAGCAACATCCAGGATATTTCGCACCCCACCGCTTACCTGCAAATATCTGTTGAAGTTGTAGGTTACATGTATCCCTGCAACAGCGAATCCCGGTGTTTCGTTTTCGTAATAAACCGATGAAATATGCCGCTGAGCTGAGACCAGACGAATGGAAGCTTCAGGAACAAACTTTCCCTGCCCGAATTTATAGAATATCGAAAATGTGGCTTCAAACGGCGGAATCTCTGACAAAGCATCGTTTATAACAATCTCACTTCCCGAAACTTCGCCTCCTTTGTTTATGGTATATCGGGTTGCCTCATCGATTGTTCCATAGGTAAATGAAGAAAAAATGCGCAAGCCCAGGGGTTTTTCAAGTGGTGAAGCCCATGAAAGTTCAAATCCCCGCAAACGCGCCTTACCGGCATTATAAAACTGTTTAACACCCAGAACATCGGCGGTCCTCGGTTTTTGTTCCGCTTCCGGGATAAGTTGACCGGTAATATAACCGCTTACAATACTATAAAAGCCGTTCATCTGCAAAAGCCCCCATCGTTGAAACTCAAATTTAAAAGTCACATCCGCCTGGTTGTTGGTTTCCGGTTTTAGTGAAGGATTGCCAAGATAATCGAAACGGTCGTAACCGATCGGCAACAAAATGATAAACCGTTCGATCATATCGGGGCTTCTTGTTCCTCTGCCCACGGCCATCGACAATTGTACGACATCACTTAACTTTCGGGTATAACCAATGCTTCCGCTGAAATTCGTAAAAGTTGATCCGATTGAATCGCTACCATAGTTATATAACATTTCACCGGGTTTGAGTGTAGCCGCCAGGTTATCAGAACCGGCTTTATTCCTGTCGATCCGAAATGAAGCAACCACTTCATAT
>JAGQVF010000191.1 GCA_020438135.1 Bacteroidales bacterium
ACTCCGGCAACTTTTGACCTTCAATCCAGGGAGCGCCTGCTTTTTCCAGTAATTTTTCAACGGCAGGAATTTTTTCTTTCCTGATTACTTCAAGTTTTGATTTTAAATTTTCGAGTTCATTTTGTGCATACATGAGGCACTGCCGGTGCATGGCAGTAGGTCCATAAATGCCATTGTCAGCACCCGAGTAAGCTACCCGGTAATAATCGTTTAATGTTGGATTTATTTTTTCTCCGATCATCCTTCGCGATCGGTTACCATTCAGCTGGTAGTCCAATGAATCGAGCTCCAGCCTGAGTTTATAAATTAGCTTTTCCGGTTCACCAGGCCTGGCAATTGTTCGTGTCAGTGCTTCATGCATCGCTTCCACTCGTTTATCTGTGTTTTCAAGAGCTTTTGAAAGCGCTGAAGTAGATCTTTGAAGTTCTCTGACTTCCTTTCGGTACAAATCGGTTTGCGCAAAGCTGTTTCCTTCAAGGGCACCTTCGAACAGGGGCACCACTTCAAAAGATTGAGGTCCTGCCAGCACAGTTGTTTTTCCATCAACGATTTGAAGCAAAGAAACCCTGTATGATCCGGGGGCAACCATCAAACCGGTTGGGTCATCACTTTCCGGGTCGACGCGCTCAGGATCAATGGCTCTGGCAGATGGGTATCGCAATTCCCAGTTAACCCTGTGGATTCCTGCTCCAATCGGTGCCGAAATGCGATTGACCGGATTGCCCTCAGCATCTTCGATTGCAAGGATTACTGTGGGTTTAACTTCGTTTCGTTCGGCTTCCAGTTTTTCCCATTCGGGAAACGGAATGTCTTTGTTTTCTTTTGCCAGTTTTTTCTCGTTTTCCTCGCGAATCTCCTTTTTGGTTTTTAATCCTTCTTTCAGGTAATAAGTGAAGATAGCCCCAAAAGGAGGGTTGGGTGCCGTGAAATAGCCTGTTCCCTGCGTTCCCTTTTCTCCGTGTCCGACTGTTCGTCGAGGTGTGTACAACAGGGCGGTATCGGGAGCAAAAAGATGATTGTTTTTATCCAAAAGTTCAGGTGTAACCTCGCGCAATGGACTGTAATCATCCAGAATAAAAATGCCCCGTCCGAAAGATGCCGCAACCAGGTCGTCCTCCTCTTTCTGAATTACCAGATCACGAATTGAAATATTCGGCATACCGCCGGTCAGTTCAATCCATTTTTTACCTCCATCGATGGTAAAATAAACTCCAAATTCAGTACCCAGGAAAAGAAGTTCGGGTTTTTGGTAATCCTGCACAACCCGCCACAACAAAGTACGTTCGGGCAGGTCGCCACGAATTGATTGCCAGGTATTACCCTTGTCTGAGCTTTTTAAAAGATAGGGCTCCAGATCGCCAAATTTATGATTGTCGAGCACAACATATACGGTATTCACATCAAAGAGGTCGGCTTTTATGTCGTTCACAAATGCCGTTGCCGGCACACCTTCAATATTTCCCACCTCGATTTTTTCCCAGTTGTCTCCACCATCTTCGGTTACCCGGATCAAACCGTCATCGGTTCCGGCATAGATCAACCCTTCCTGTAAGGGTGATTCGGAAAGGGAAGTGATCGAATTATAATTCGACATCGCTTCGAAATCCCAGGTAGCATCCCATCCCCAGGTTTTATCCATGATGGGAAGTTTTAGTCTTTCCAGGTTTTTCGTCAGATCTTCGGATATGGCTGTCCAGCTATCACCACGGTTATCGGAACGCCAAACACGTTGTGAAGCAAAATAGAGCCGGGCAGGATTGTGTGGACTAACCAGAATCGGTGAGTCCCAGTTGTTGCGTTCGTAAGGTTCGCCGGGAGCAGGCTGGGGCTTGATATAAACCGCTTCTCCGGTTGTCATGTCGATGCGGTGCAACTCACCTTCCTGCGATTGCGCATAAACAATATCGGGATTGCCGGGTTCTGTCGCAGTTTGATGACCGTCGCCACCGAGGATCGAACTCCAGTTGGAATTACGGATGCCGCTTCTGTAAATGGTTTGTGAGGGTCCACCCTGGGAAGTATTATCCTGCGTACCCCCGAAAATATTATAAAACGGTTTGGCATCGTCCACTGCAATTTTATAAAACTGTGTAAGGGGAAGATTGTTGACAAATCTCCATGTTTCCGTATCGTCGAAGGTTTCATAAAGTCCGCCATCGGTGCCAACCAGCATGTAATTCGGATCATCTTTTTTAAAGGCAATGGAGTGGTTGTCGGAGTGCTTAAATTTTTCATTCATCCGCTTAAAATGTTTACCCCCATCCTCCGATACCTGCATTCTTACATCCACCAAAAATATTTTATCAAATTGATGCGGACTTGCATACAGTTCCTGGTAATAATGCGGGCCGGTTGCGCCACTGACGGCATCCGACATTTTTTGCCAGGAACCGCCCCTGTTTTCACTTCGGTAAACCGCTCCGGTTCGGCGATCGAGTTCGATAGCAGCGTAAACCACATCCGGGTTTTGAGGAGAAATGGCCAGTCCGATCTTGCCCATGTTAGATTTGGGAAGGCCGGTTTCGAGCTTTTGCCAGGTGTCGCCGCCATCGGTCGAACGATGAATACCCGAGCCGGGTCCGCCACCCATGTAGGCGGCCACATTCCGGTGACGTTGCCAGGTAGCAGCATATAGTAAATCAGGATTTCTTGAATCGATAACGATGTCTGTCACACCTGTCCATTCATCATCTCCCAGCGTCTTTATCCACGATTTTCCGCCATCGGTGGTTTTGTATAAACCCCGTTGATCACCTTTATTCCAGAGCGGTCCCTGAGCTGCAACCCAAATAATATCCGGGTTTTCGGGGTGCAGTATGATCTTACTGATATGTTGTGATTCTTTTAATCCCATGTTTTTCCATGTGCGGCCGTTGTCTTCGCTGCGATAAATACCATCTCCATAACCAACATGTCTGCCACCGACATTTTCGCCTGTTCCAACCCATATCGTATGAGGATTGGAGGGGTCGATCGTGATACAACCGATTGAATAAGAAACCTGGTCATCAAAAACCGAAGTCCAGGTGGTTCCGGCATTGGTGGTTTTCCAAACTCCACCTGAACCGACAGCCACATACCAGGTGTTTTCGTTGGTGGGATCGATGGCCACATCGGCAATCCTTCCCGACATAAAGGCCGGTCCGATGCTTCTGAAGCTCAAATCTTTAAAAGTAGATTTCGACAATAAAGTATCTGTTTCGGTGTTTTGAGCAAAA
>JAGQVF010000192.1 GCA_020438135.1 Bacteroidales bacterium
CCTACCAGGTCGCAATCGTGGTTTGGGTCGATGTCTGCCACTTCTTCTTCAATGATTTCTACGAAGTGCCCGGAAGGAGTAAGTCCTTCTAAAATGTAAAGTGAAAGTTGTGGCATCATCAATCCCTTGTTGGTTCTTTTTTCAGCATCAATGGCGGGAGAAATGAGAAGTATTTTCATGATAAACTATATATAAGTAATTCAAAAAGGAAGG
Source organism: Bacteroidales bacterium (assembly GCA_020438135.1). GTDB lineage: Bacteria > Bacteroidota > Bacteroidia > Bacteroidales > JAADJA01 > JAADJA01. The sequence goes on from JAGQVF010000192.1 coordinate 214, forward strand.
GACCTTTACCTTGCAGGTATTGTAGCTGAATAAAACCTCTTTTGTTTTTTTAAGGGGCTAAGCTGCCTCCAAAGAATAATCCGTCAATCCATCGAGGATATAAGGAATTGTTATATCATGAAACAAAGGTACATTATTTTGGTAAGTCAATAAACAGCGAACCCGCAAAGTGCTGCTGAAACACTTTGCGGATTCTAAATGTCAGTGATTAATCCATTTCCATTTTCGTAACCCAGGTGCCACCTTCACGTTTTTCGAAGGTGAGTTTTCCGTTTACAACACTCACACGCCAGTTGCCGTCGGTGCTTTCGTCGCCGAAGTAGAAATAATCATTTACCTGCACATCACCTACTACTTCGAGAGTGTGCTCAGGCGACCAGGTGCCGATGCCTACTTTGCCACCGCTCCTCAGGGTAAGTGTGTTTGATGGAGTTCCTGGCTGAATCCTGAAGCAATAGGCTTCTCCGTTATTGGCATCTACAATATTAAAGTTTGTTTCATTGCCGTAAACGTCCCAAATTTGCGAAGGATATCCCATGCTGCCGTTTTGCTCAAAACGAATGCCGGGTGTATCACCATATACCGAATGTATAGTCCTGATTGGATTACTTGTGCCAAGCCCAAGAAAACCATTGCCTGTTAAGCCGGTTCCCCTTTTAACAAACAGTGCATTGTTTCTCACACCTGATTGTATTCTGAATGGTGAAGTTACGTTGGTTATATCATCAATTCCGAAATAGTTGTCGTCGCCGCTACTGGAACCGTTGCAGGTGATCTGCCAATCGTTTGCCGGGAAAGCACTCAGTGGATCACTCGTGTCTTCAAAATAGATTCGCAGATTATTTTCGCGCAGGGCTATGGTGCTGAATCCAAAAGCATAACCATTTGTCATGTCAAGTCCGAGCCCGATACTTCCTTGCACGTATAAATTTTCACCGATATAATAATCGGGTCCTTTGGAAGTATTTTGGTTGTTCAATGAAGGATCGTCATATTGTGCCAATAGCGAAACCGATATCAGCATTGAAAAGAGGATTGAAAGTGTAAATATTTTCATTGTTATGATTTTAGTCGTTTGTATTTGATAAATTTATTTTAAGCGTCAGGGCTTTTTTTGTTCCGTAAGCCGCACCCATGATCAGTAGGAGTGATAATCCTCCATCGATGGGTGCACCGCCACCAACAGGTGTATTTCCTGATCCGGGCCCACTACCACCATTGGGATGGGGAGGGTTTTGAGCAATCAGTCCGGTAGATAAAAGTGCAAATAATGCTAAAGTCGCAATTGTTATTATGGTTTGTTTCATCAGAATGAAGTTTAATTGTTGAATACTTTGGTGTTTGTAACGATATCTCCGGCTACTATGCTCACCAGGTATATAGTGGCTTCACCGCTGAGTTGTATCTGATTGTTGATCTGACGGGTATCGGTTTTGTTGATCAGTCGTCCGGTTACGTCATACACATACACCTGTGCGCTGAAATCACGGTTGCTAAGTTCAGAAACCGGGAAGTTTACATGTAATGTGTTTCCATTTGCATAAACCTTTGCATTTTCGGTGGAGTTATTGCTTTGAGCGGGATCAGCAAACCAGATCAGAAATTGCCGGTCTGCCCCTGAAGAATAATCAAATGAGTATTCGGGGTTGTCTCTGAGATTCTGAATGGTTTTTGTTTCCAGATCTTCGAGATATAAGGGTACAGAAGGATCGAAAGATCCAATCTCTGTAGCAGAAATGCTGTATTTGCCGTTCAAACCTGCGCTGAACCAGGCGGGCATAACTTCGGTTTCTTCGATCGAAGGCAGCGTGTTGATCGCCATGGGTTCGCTTCCGGACCTGGTAAAGAGGTTCGGTACATCCGGTTTGTCAGAAATAATTTTAAATACATCATACAATCTGTCGGCCTCCAGTGTAGCATTTTTGTTAAAGCGAACAGCTGTTTGAGTAGTTACTTCATTGCCGGTAACCTTTAATACGAGCACATCTTTTTGCACATCTTTAAAGAAAGGTTTGGCATTGTGTACCCTGTCATTATTCGTGAGCGAAAGAGATCCAGCCCCGCCTGTAGCCCTCACAAAAAATCCCTGTCCCGAAGCGATGTATTGATTGGTGGTATTGGCCACCCCCCCTCCGTTGATGTAATACAGGTAATCGCCGTTGGCACCGATCGAAGGATC
>JAGQVF010000193.1:0-909 GCA_020438135.1 Bacteroidales bacterium
GAAGAAGATGTGTTTTTGATGGAGCAGGTGGTGGTGACTTCCGACCGGAACGAGATCAACCGGAAAGAGGCTCCGGTGATCGTGAATGTGATCTCACCGAAAACCTTCGAACAAAAACAATCGAATTCACTGATCGATGGGCTCGACTTCACGAGCGGCGTCCGGACCGAATGCAATTGTCAGAATTGCGGATTTTCGCAGGTGCGGATGAATGGCCTCGACGGGCCGTATTCGCAGATCCTGATCAACAGCAGGCCGGTGTTCAGCGGACTGGCAGGCGTTTACGGTCTTGAACTGTTTCCGGCCAATATGATCCAGCGTGTAGAGGTGGTTCGCGGTGGTGGTTCGGCCCTGTTCGGGGGCAACGCCATTGCCGGCACCATCAATGTGATCACCCGCGAACCGGTGAGCAACACCTTCGGGATCGGTGGCAACATCAGCAGCATCGGTATTGGCCATCATGAGGGGGGAAGCCCTGCCACGGATCGTTCGCTTAAGTTTAACGGTTCGCTGGTTTCGAAGGATAACAAAAGCGGAATGTTTTTGTACGGATTTAACCGCGACCGCGATCCTTTCGATGAAAACAACGACGGTTTCACCGAAATGGTGAAAATGACAAACAGCTCGATCGGTTTCAACAGTTATTATAAGCCGGGCAAACTGAGCAAGCTCAACCTCGATTTTTATAAACTGAAGGAGTCGCGCCGGGGCGGCAACAAACTGGAGATGCTGCCGCATGAAACCGACATCACCGAAATGGTGGATCACGATATTACGGGTGGAGGCTTGAGTTTTGATTCGTTTACGACATCCGGGAATAAGATCTCTTTGTATGCCGCTGCCCAGCACATCGATCGCGATTCGTATTACGGTGCCCTGCAGGATGAAACAGCGTATGGCAAAACCTAC
>JAGQVF010000193.1:963-1731 GCA_020438135.1 Bacteroidales bacterium
CTGTTTTTACCGGCCAAACTGACCACCGGGGGCGACTTTACGAACGGTACGCTCAAGGATGAAAAACTGGGTGTGGACGGACAGAACAACACGGTGGTTACCCATCAGCAGTCGTCAACCTCGGGGTTGTTCCTGCAAAACGAATGGGCTTCGGTGCGGGCCAAATTCCTGGTCGGGGTGCGCTTCGATCATTACCGGGTGGAAGACATTTCGCATGAATCAGAGGAACCTGTTTCGGGCCACGTGATCATCCCCAGGGCTACCTTTTTATACGATATCACAAACGATTTTCAGTATCGTCTCAGTTATGCCAAGGGTTACCGGGCACCACAGATATTTGATGAAGATCTGCACATCGAAACGTCAGGAGCCAGACGGATCACCCATACCAACGATCCCGGTCTGAAACAGGAAACGTCACACAGTATCAATTCTTCGGTCAATTTCACCAAAGTACTGAACAACACCTTGTTTGAGGTATTGGTGGAGGGTTTTTACACGTCGCTGCAGGATCCGTTTGCCAATGAATATACGCCGGTGGATGCAGATGGCAACGTGGAATATGTGCGGGTGAATGCCACCGATGGTGCTTATGTTACCGGCATAAACAGCGAACTGAACATGGCTACCATGAAAAACCTGATGGTGCAACTCGGTTTCACCTGGCAAAAAAGCAGGTATGAAAAAGCACAGGCCTGGGGAGAAGATCCGCAAGCAACTACCCGTTCGTTTCTGAGAACGCCCGATCAATATGGTTATCTGACAGTA
>JAGQVF010000193.1:1805-3132 GCA_020438135.1 Bacteroidales bacterium
GGAACGATCACCGGGGATGAAGAACTCGAAAGTTTGCTTCAGAACGGAGATCATGAGTCGTATGACCTTGCGGTGAAAATGAATGAGGCGATCGCTCATGGCGACATCATCGAAGGAGAAGAGCTGATCCGCTCTGAATCTTTTTTTGACCTGGGGTTTAAAATCAATCACACGATCATAGTGTCGAAGGCGCTCAAGGTGCAGTTGAATGCAGGGATACAAAACATTTTTAACAGTACGCAACACGACCACGACCGCGGAATGTTCAGGGATGCAGGATTTATCTATGGCCCCTGTCAACCGCGAACGATCTATTTTGGGATTGTGATTAAGTAGTGAGGTGCGTGGTGCGTGGTGCGAGGAGTGGGGTGCTTTGGTTGGGGGCCCCGCTTTTTTTGGCTAATTGAATTATTATGGATTGCCTTCAATACAATTCAGGACGGACCTAAAGCAGCAAAACGTAGATGAGGTTTGAATTATCAGGAATAATCAGAAGTTGTAGAAAGTTTGGTTATCTTAATTCTCTTTTCAATTTTTTGGGATCCATTCGATTATCGAATATGGTTACAATTTCTATTCTTTTGGAATCGAATCGATAGAATAATGAAGTCTGCTTTGTTAACACCAACATGTATAACCCTTTAACAACATCGGTCTTAACACAAACTTCAGGGTATTTTTAAATCTGTTGAAGCGATTTGTCAAGCTTTTTGATAAAATCGTTTTTAGATTTTAGGCACCATTCCAATTCTAAATATTCAAGCAATCTTTCGAGTTTATTCGAGGCTCGTTTTGAAAGAACGATCTCTCTCATGGCCGGTGTTTCTTCATGAATTCTTCATACTTCATCGTATCACCATTCTCAATTTCATTTATCCCTTCCATAATATCATCTTTCTGGTCTTGCTGCAACGTATCCCAAAAATCAATTGCAGGTTCCTTTTTAAAAAGAAGGGTGATGGATTCAAGAATTTTTGGATTATCCGTTTCAAGAATCATTTTCATGATTTTTAGTTTTTCTGCCTGAATATTCATATTATCATTCATTTGATACAAAGTTATTGCTTTTTATTGAATCAGATATAATGAAATTATGATCGACCGGCTCAGGATGTTTTATTCAATTCGTCATACTCCAGGCTGAATCCCTGACCACCGGAAATGATTCAGGGCTTATGTCAGGGTTCGGGCCAATACAGCGGCCCTGCTACCTCTTAATAATCTTCCCGGTAAATCGTTTTCCATTTGTTTCTACCCGGATCAAATATATTCCGCTGGAAAGTCGGGCAACACTGATTTCGCTGGATTCGGCCGCTTCTCCTGAAAG
>JAGQVF010000193.1:3211-5037 GCA_020438135.1 Bacteroidales bacterium
CCGGATTTGGATAAACTGAGATCCCATCATTCACGATATTTTCTTCAACCCCTGTAATGATCTCTTCACAATCTTCAAGGTTCCATCCGCCCGACGAATAAAGCGGGTTTAAAAACAACCCTGTATTGTTGTCCTGGTAGCACCTTAGCGGACCATCCGATTCGCCATCGGCAGTTGGAAACATAAATGAGGTACTACCTATACCTTCAATTACATATTTTCCAAAATCAATAGCAATACTGTCGTCGCAAGTGATGTATTGAATTTTCCGCTCCTGATCGTTTACCATTATGGTACCTGTAGAATCAATGATCATCTTCAGAGGGCTTCCGTTCCAGGTTGAGAAATGATCAAGGATCAAAGTATCCCCGGCCATGGCGTCGAAATCGTAGAGTAAGTGAAACGCATCCTCAACATAAAAAAACACACTGTTGTTTTCAGAACAGAGGTAATGAATGGAGGTACCAACGGTGTCGAGGTACCTTTCAACTTCTACCAGTTTTCTACACTCTTTTCCGCTTATTACGGTATCAGCAACCGACTCAAGGGTTTTAAAAGAAGTCACATGGGGATTTAAAGTTCCTTGTGTGTAATGCCAGATTGAACCGACGGGTGCAAAGTCCTGGGCTGTGATCTGCAATGAAATTGCAATGAGGATCGAAAGAAATGTCGTTTTTTTCATGTCTGTTTGTTTTTTAATGTGTTGTTTTATTGATATGGCAATTATTTCATGTACTATATCGCTTTTCTTCATGCTAAAACCCAGTCGTAAAGAGGTTTCTTGTGCCCTTAATTCCGCAGTTTTGATATTTGTTATAGGTCACTCATCTTTATATTCTTTGGGTTGGATGTAATGAAGTTCTGTAGTTTGGATTTTTATAAACTCTTTAAGATCAGACAACATTTAATAGCTAAAGTTATGCATGTCGTTCGAATAAAAACCACTTTAAAGAATAACCCATGCTGAATGGAAAAAATCTACATCAGTTGATTTTAATTTGTGCATAATATTACTTTCTTGATTCCTAGTATCCGCCAACTGGCTATTATCGCGGGTTAACAGGCGTAATTAATATTTAAACACCTTTTGAGAATAACAAAATTTATTCTTGTCTGTCACTTTAACAATATAAAATCCGGATTGTAAACCTGAAACAATTATAGGAGCTTCTTTCAGTGAAAATAACTTCTTTCCTGATAAATCATAAATTTCAATTGTTGCGATATTTTCTATTTTAATATTCAATTCACTGGAGACCGGATTTGGAAAGGCAAATGATTCTACTTGAGATTTCGTTAAACTGCTAATCATATTTACAGGGTTGTACTTAGAGCCAAATTCATAACAACCAATATCTACTATTGAATCATTATCATTATTACCATCCCAAATCCTGTAATTATTTACAAAGTCTATCACAGAAGTAACATAGCTATTATTCCCGGCATCAATGCATGGACTTTCTGAACCAATGGTAAAATCTCCAATTGAGGAGTTTGTAAATTGAGGATCAGAGATAAGGTTTCCATATGCATCACATGAATCGAGGTTATTATTAGTTGTAACATTTACTCCCAACCATTGATCATCACAATGCAAATTTCCTCCTTCATTATTCCAAAACAGTGAATTTTGAACTGAAGCTTCAACCCCCATCAAATACATTCCTCCACCATATTCGGTACATTTATTATCAGAAATAATACAATTAACAATGGTTACATTGGGAATATATGGTGATGTGCCGCTTATGTATATACCGCCCCCAATTGAATTTTCATTGCCACAGATGACGGAATTCTCTATGGTTAAATTCGCAGAATAC
>JAGQVF010000194.1:0-1215 GCA_020438135.1 Bacteroidales bacterium
CCGGCTTTCGATGAAATGATCAGTTCGTCGCGGTAGGACTTTAAATCCTGTGCAAATATCTTCCCGAAATTTCGCTCTGCAGAGCCGTAGGGCGGACCATAATTGTTGGCCAGGTCGAAATGGGTGATCCCGAGATCGAAGGCACGATGAATCATCGACCGGGCATTTTCAAAATCATCCGTATCGCCCCAGTTGTGCCAGAGTCCGAGGGAAATCCGGGGTAGTTTCAGACCACTTCGGCCACATCGCTGATATGGCATGGTTTCGTAGCGGTTTTCTGCTGCTTTATATTCCATGAAAAAAAAATTTGAATTATTTACTTCTATTCATTGTAAACAGAACAATTTTCAGAATGTTGAAGTATCGTTTCATCAGGTTTCGTTACTTTTGAAATCGATGTTCAAAGGTCGGTTTTTAATCAATCAGTAAAAAAATTCATAATATGAAATCATTGGATTTACAATTTGTCCGGTCTCATTTCCCTGCACTCAAAAACGGTTTTATTTTTTTTGATAATGCCGGAGGAACCCAAACCTGCCGACAGGTTGGAGAACGAATCCACGATTACCTCTTCAACACCAATGTACAACTTGGGGCAAGTTATGAAATTTCAAAACAATCGACCATCCGGGTGGAGCAAGCCCGTAAAACCTGGGCAGAAATGCTTGGAGCAGAAGATCCGAAGGAAATCATATTCGGCTCATCTACCACACAATTGCTGCAAAATCTTTCAAAATCTTTAGTGCAAACATTCCATCCGGGTGATGAAGTGATCGTTACAAATTGCGATCATGAGGCCAACATAGGTCCCTGGCTGGCGATGCAAAAGCAGGGCATACTTGTTAAATCATGGAAAATTAACCCCGGCAACTGGCAACTTGAATTGGATGACCTGAAAAAACTGCTGTCACCCAAAACCAAACTCGTTGCTTTTACACATGTCTCTAATCTTCTGGGGATGATAAACCCGGTGAAAGAGATCACTAAACTGGTGCATGATCATGGTGCTCAAGTTTGCGTGGATGGAGTGGCTTATGCACCGCACCGTTCAATTGACCTCGCTGCATGGGATGTCGATTTTTATGTTTTCAGTTTGTATAAGGTATATGGCCCGCACTACTCCATTTTATTCGGGAAAAAAGAATATTTATTGAATTTGCCGGGGATCAATCATTTTTTTATCGGCGAATCCGACATACCTTATAAATTTCAGCC
>JAGQVF010000194.1:1343-16682 GCA_020438135.1 Bacteroidales bacterium
ATTTTTGAACCCATTGCCGACCATGAAGCTGATCTTTCTGAGCTATTGCTTGATTTCCTGAAATCAAAAAAAAATGTCTTTATCCTGGGGAGTGATTCTCATGATAAACACGTCAGGGTTCCGACTATATCATTTTCAGTTAAAAATGTTAAAAGCAGCGAGATACCTCCAAAGGTCGATCCGCATGGCATCGGCATTCGTTGGGGCGATTTTTATGCCACCCGGTTGATCTCTGATTGCGGCTTAAACGAACAGGATGGAATTATAAGAATTAGCATGGTGCACTATAACACAAAAGAGGAAGTCGAAAAACTGATCAAAGTGCTTGACTCAGTGATATAAAAACTTATCCGGTTAAAATCCGTATAGGTATGTTTCTAATGCTACGTTATATGAAGAATTCAGGATATTCACTTGTAATGCTATTGTTGTTTTTATGTTTTCTCAATCCCGGATATTCACAATCGCGGATAGAAATCTCTTCACCTGACGGTCATATCAAGCTGGATGTAACTACTGATGAACAGCTCACTTTTAGGGTTTTCTACGATTCTATCCTTTTACTCGACGATTCAAAACTCAGTATGAATATTGGTGAAGGTGAAGTTTTGGGGCTCAACCCAAAAATTAAAAAGAAGATTATTTCCTCTTTTTCGGATACCATCATTCCTTTTGTTCCTGAAAAGTTCAAAACCATACCCATAAACTATAATCAATTATTACTCAGTTTCAGGGGCGATTACAAGGTTTGCTTCAGGGTATTCAATAATGGAATAGGCTGGCGTTTCGAAACTTCATTTAAGGATGAGATCATTGTAAATAAAGAGAACACACATTTTAACCTGGCCGACGGTTCTCAAATTTATTTCCCGGAAGAAGAGTCATTTTTTTCACACAATGAAAGATACTATCATAAAGAACCGGTCAATCTCATTTCGGTAGACAGGTTTTGCAGTTTGCCTGCTCTGGTTAAATCCCCCGAAGGAATAAACATCCTCATCACCGAAACAGCCCTGAATGATTACCCGGGCATGTGGTTGAGAGGCACGGGCAGCAACGGTTTGCGAAGTCTGTTCCCGGGAGTGGCTGAGGAAGAGGAACAAACCAGCGACCGTGATGTGGAAGTAAGTCGATATGCCGATCACATAGCGCAAACTTCCGGAACAAGAAAATTTCCATGGAGAATTCTTGCCATTGAAAAAGAGGATGCCGGACTGATAACCAATCAGCTTAGCTATATCCTTGCAGACACTTGCCGGTTGGACAGTACAGATTGGATCAAACCCGGTAAAGTAGCCTGGGACTGGTGGAATGCTCTTAATATCTATGGTGTTGATTTTAAATCAGGTGTCAATACCGATACCTATAAATATTATATCGACTTTGCCTCGGAGTATGGTATCGAATATATTATTATGGATGAGGGCTGGTATCACCTTGAAGATTTGCTGGATGTAATTCCCGAAATCAATATGCGCGAAATTGTTGGATATGCCCATTCAAAAAATGTTGGAGTCATTCTTTGGGTGGTTTGGAAAACGCTGGAAAATCAATGGGAAAGAGCCTTTGACCAGTTTGAAGCCTGGGGAATTAAAGGGATCAAAGTTGATTTTATGCAACGCGATGACCAGGCCATGGTAAATTTTTACCGGCGGGTTGCCGACGAAGCTGCCGGGCGTAAACTTTTGGTCGATTTTCATGGATCTTACAAACCGGCAGGGTTAAGACGCGAATATCCCAATGTCATTAGCAGGGAAGGTGTTAAAGGGTTAGAACAATCAAAATGGAGTGACAAAAACACCCCGGATCACAATCTGCTTTTGCCATTTATCAGGATGGTGGCCGGGCCAATGGACTTCACGCCCGGAGCAATGATCAACGCCAATTCGGAAAACTTCAGGGCCATCTACCAGCGCCCGATGAGCATGGGTACCCGATGTCATCAATTGGCTATGTATGTGGTTTTTGAAAGTCCGCTGCAAATGCTCTGCGACAATCCTTCCAATTATAAAAGGGAACCTGAATGTATGGAGTTTCTATCTGCCGTTCCTACAGTTTGGGACACTACTGTTGTGCTTTCCGCTTCCATCGGAGAGCAGGTAATTGTAGCCCGAAAACACAACAATAAGTGGTTTATAGGAGCCATGACCAACCGGGAACCCCGTCAATTGGAAACCGGCCTGAACTTCCTCGGAAACGGAAAATTTAATATGAAAATTTGGAAAGACGGCCTCAATGCAGATCGATTTGCTTCTGATTTTAAAATGGAATCCAAAGAAGTAAAATCCAATGATCGTTTGCTGATCGACCTTGCCCCGGGTGGTGGATGGGCAGCTATCCTCGAACCTGTTAATGATAGTATTCCGGACTAAAAACCAAAAAGCGCCAACCGTTTGAAGGCTCAGCGCTCTTTGGATGAAAAAAATTACCAATTTATCCTGTTATTAGAAACGGGTTAATATGGGCAATATTGCATTTTTTTATTGTTTGCAGAAATTATTTATCAAAATATAGCTAAAAAACTGACCTTAAGCACAAAAGGGAAATCCGTTTTTTCCTAAATGGCTCCTTCAGCTTTTGCCTTTTCCTCAAATTCCCTGATCAGCTCTTCCGGTGATTTCCCAAGATTTTTGATTGAAATTTCAGCATCATCCGCAAACTCATCATCCGGATATTTGTCAAGAAAATCCTCATAGATCTGTTTGGCGGTTTTTAAGTCTTTGAGGTCGTTTTCATAGATATATCCCTTCAGAAATAAACATTGTGGCGTTTTCTCGTAATCGGGGTAGTTATTCATAACCCTGTCGAATATCTGGATAGCTTTGCGCGACATATTCATATTCATCGACAGATCACCAGCTTTAAAAAGGATTTGGGGTGTCTGTGGGTCCTCCGGATATGCATCGGCATAGGCAACGTACTTATCAACAAGTTCGCCGGCAAGTTTCCGATCAATCATTTTTGTTTCATCCGCAAATAAGCTATCTTCAGTCTGTTTGATATCTGCAAGCATGTTTTCCTTTTCAGATGAACAGGCCAGGATCAGAACAAACAGCACCATCGAAGCAACATACATGTTAATTTTTTTCATTGTCGATATTTTTTTTTAAACCTGCAATACAACATTAAATGCTCAGCCGAACATTATCTTCCTTTTTTCTTTTTCGGGAATATCATCCTGTAGTCAACATCAATATTCCCTTTCGAAATATCCTGTAGTTTTCTTTTGAGCAATATTTTACGCATACTGCTAATCTTATCTACAAATAAAACACCTTCCAAATGATCATACTCATGTTGTATAATTCTGGCTACAACACCTGTATACACCTGATCATGATGCTCCCAGTTTTCGTCGTAATACCGGATTCTGATCCGGGGTTTTCTGATTACTTCCTCACGAATATCAGGAATACTCAAACAACCTTCATTAAACGACCATTCCGTTCCCTCCTCCTCTATCATTTCAGGATTGATCAAAACTTTTTTAAACTCCTTTGCTGCCGGCTCATCTTCTGCGAAGGGGCTTGCATCGATTACGATCAAACGTATGGATAAATTAATCTGTGGAGCTGCTAATCCCACTCCCTGGCTGGCATACATGGTTTCGAACATGCTTTCAATAAGTTCACTCAAACCGGGATAATCCTGATCGATAGGTTGCGAAACCTTTCTTAATACCGGATGACCATATGCTGTAATAGGTAATACCATGATAAAATTAACTAACTGGATATATAATTTAAATACGATTGTAAAATCAGTACAGCACTGATTTTGTCAACATTCTCTTTTTTTTGTCTCTCCTTTTTTTTCATCCCCGACTCAATCATCGAAGCGATTGCCATTTTGGAGGTAAATCGCTCGTCGTAGCGGTCGATATTGATTTCAGGAAATTCTTTTTTCAGTTTTTTCACAAAAGGGTTGATATAAGTAACCGACTGTGATTCTGTATTGTTCATTTGTCGTGGATCTCCCACCACAATTGTTTCAACATTTTCACGATCAAGATACACCTTGAGCCAGGGAAAAATATCTTTTACATGAACCGTTTCAAGAGCCGTTGCGATTATTCTGTTTTCATCCGTAACAGCCAATCCTACCCTTTTTTGTCCATAGTCGATGGCTAAAATTCTACTCATCACTCCTTTCAATTCGAACTTTGATAATTCCCACTATTCTACAAAAGTATGAAGAAGTTTTCAGCGAATGAAAAAATATCTACTTTTGATGGATAATCCAGCATCATGTATCATAATTTACAAGCGTTAACAGAAGAAGCATGGGAGAACCGTACCTTGTTGCAGGAACAAAAATACAGCAATGCCATACGGGAAACAATTGGTCTGTTAGATCAGGGGAAACTGAGAGTTGCACAACAGGAAGGTGAAACATGGTTGGTTAATGAATGGGTTAAAAAAGCAGTTATCCTTTATTTTCCTATTCAACCCATGGAAACCGTTTCGACAGGGCCCTTCGAATTTCATGATAAAATTGCCCTTAAAAAAAACTACAAAGAATTGGGAGTAAGGGTGGTTCCTCATGCCATTGCACGTTTTGGTTCATTTATTGCAAAAGGAGTGATCATGATGCCATCTTATATAAACATAGGTGCATATGTTGATAGTGGCACCATGGTTGACACATGGGCCACTGTTGGCTCCTGTGCGCAAATCGGTAAAAATGTTCATTTAAGCGGAGGGGTTGGTATTGGTGGTGTTTTGGAACCGGTTCAGGCTGCACCTGTTATCATTGAGGACGGATGTTTTATCGGATCGAGAAGCATCGTTGTAGAAGGAGCAAGGGTAGAAAAGGAAGCTGTTTTAGGTGCCAATGTTGTTATCACGCAATCAACAAGGATTATCGATGTAACAGAAAGTAAGCCTATTGAAATAAAAGGTCGTATACCGGCAAGAAGTGTTGTGATTCCGGGTTCATACACCAGGGAATTCCCGGCCGGTGAATTCCAGGTTTCATGTGCCCTGATTATTGGCAAAAGAAAGGCCAGCACCGATTTAAAAACCTCTCTGAACGACGCGCTGCGGGATTATGATGTAGTTGTTTAAAGTAAAATAATTGAAAAAATTTCTGATCATACAAACTGCATCCATCGGGGATGTGATTCTGGCTACACCAGTACTGGAAAAATTACATTATCATTATCCTGAGTCAAAAATCGACTTTTTACTTAAAAAGGGCAATGAAAGCCTTTTTTATGGACATCCGTTTTTAAACCGTTTATTTATCTGGGATAAATCATCGAATAAATATAAACGGCTTTTTAACCTGTTGAAAGAAATACAAACAGAGCGGTACGACTACGTGATAAACCTGCACCGGTTTGGTTCATCCGGGTTTTTAACCGCATTTTCGAGAGCAAAAAAAACTGTTGGCTTTAATAAAAATCCTTTTTCCATATTTTTTAACCATCGTTTCAGGCATACCATCAAAAAAGGAAATACGCACGAAACGGAAAGAAACCAAAAACTTGTTGAGCATATCACCGACAAGAGCAAATGGCCTGTCAGGCTCTATCCCTCCAAATCCGATTTTGCCATAACTTCACAGTATAAAACAAAAGCTTACATAACTGTTTCGCCTGCATCCCTGTGGTTTACAAAACAGTATCCCAAAGAGAAATGGGTTTCATTTATCCGTAAAACCGATCCGGACCTTTACATTTATTTTTTGGGATCGGGAAAAGATACTTTACTCTGCGATAGCATCATTGATGAATCGAAGCATAAAAATTCGCTGAACCTGGCCGGCAAACTCAGTTTTCTTGAGTCGGCAGCCCTGATGAAAGATGCACAAATGAATTTTGTTAATGATTCGGCTCCGATGCATCTTGCTTCTGCCATGAATGCGCCTACAACTGCGATTTTTTGTTCAACAGTTCCGGCATTTGGGTTTGGCCCTCTGTCGGACAATTCAGAAATAGTACAAATTGATTATGAACTAAACTGCAGGCCCTGTGGATTGCATGGCTTTAAACAATGTCCTGAAAATCATTTTAAATGCGCTTTAACCATTGATGATAATAAACTTTTGAAACGACTGAAAACATGAAGGATGATATTAAAAAAGCTGTTGCCTCATTAAAATCTGGGGGAATAATCCTTTACCCTACTGATACCATCTGGGGAATAGGATGTGATGCAACCAACAGTAAAGCGGTTGATAAAATATATAAAATAAAGGGTAGGCAAAAAACAGCCAGTTTTCTTATTCTGCTTGAAGATGTAAAAAAAATAACCCAATATGTTAAAGAAACACCTGAGATCATTTATGACCTGATTGAAAGTTTTGATTTTCCAACTACAATCATATATCCCAAAGCAATCAACCTTGCTAAAAATATGATTGCTCCCGATGGTTCAATCGCTATTCGGATCGTTCGTGAAGGATTTGCTTCCGACATGCTCAAAGCATTCGGGAAACCGGTGGTTTCGACTTCAGCAAATTTTTCGGGTGAACCTTCTCCATTAATGTTTAAGGATATCTCCGATTCGCTTAAAGAAAAAATGGATTATATTGTTGAAGCTGACAGAACCAATGTGAGGGTCACCAAACCATCTACCATCATACGGTTAAAACCCAACGGAGAATTTGAGATTATCAGGGATTAAAATCTTATAAGATGAATTTTAAAGCTGGATATATTCAGTTTTGCCCTGATTTCTGCGATCCGGGAAAAAACATTCGTAAACTTGACTCACTTTTAAAACATGCTGCAAATGCAGACCTGATTGTAATTCCTGAACTTGCCAATTCCGGTTATAATTTCCAAACCCACGATCAGGCTGTGAAATCTGCAGAAGATATCCCCAATGGGCCATTTACCCGGTTCCTGATCGGGATGGCTAAAAAACTTGATCTCTATATTGTTGCAGGAATTAATGAAAAAGACAACGGCAAACTATACAACTCTGCGGTACTGGTGGGGCCTGAAGGATTTCTCGGGAAATACCGTAAAATTCATCTTTTTATGAATGAATTTGATTTTTTCGAAAAAGGTGATGCTGGATTACCGGTTTTTCAGATAAAAGGAGTTAAAGTCGGAATGCTGATCTGTTTCGACTGGGTTTTCCCGGAAGTATGGCGAATCCTCGCGATGAAAGGGACTGACATCATTTGTCATCCTTCAAATTTGGTTCTTCCCTATGCACAGCAGGCAGTACCTGTTCATGGAATGATCAACAGAACTTACTGTATTACTGCAAACCGCTATGGAACGGAACATCATGTTACCTTTAGCGGAAAGTCTGTTATATCAGATCCACTGGGTAAAATACTATGCCAGGCACCCGAACAGCAGGATGAAGTCAAATTCATTGAATTCGATTTAGATTTGTCGAAGAACAAAATGATCACCCCTAAAAATCATGTTTTCAACGACCGCCGACCTGAGCAATATAAAGGATTGGTTTAAGTCTTCCCCATCATAAAAATTTAATAATATGCTAATCGGCTATGAATCCACTAATCAAAATTTCTCGCTGTTCCCGCTGATTTGCGCAGAATGGCACATAAATATCAGCATTTGCTGCGATATCTGCGAGAAAAATATTTTGAGAGGCTTTACCTTGTCCATGAGCAAATAATCAATTTTAATAATCAGATAAAACTGTATTGAGATTGCGAATATCACAAATGCTCTTATTTAGAAATAATTTAAACAGTCAAAAATTAGTACTTTTGCCGCGCGTTATTGAAATAGTTTTTTATCAGAAGTTAAAGTATCATGCTACAAGAGAGAAAATATTCTATAGATAAAACCCCAAAAAGCGAACTAAAAAAATGGTATTACCTGATGTCGTTGGGACGTGTTATTGATAACAAAGCACCTAACTACTTAAAACAGGCACTGGGCTGGTCGTACCATGCACCATTTGCAGGTCATGATGCCATTCAACTGGCCATCGGACAAATATTCAACCGGGAACATGACCACCTTTTCCCGTACTACCGCGACATGCTTACCAATATCTCCGCCGGACTGACTGCTGAAGAGATCATCATGAACGGTATTTCCAAAGCAGGTGATTTAGCCAGTGGTGGTCGCCATATGTCGAACCACTTTGCTAAACCGGAATGGAATATTCACAATGTTTCATCATGTACCGGCAATCATACGCTTCACGCTGTGGGAGTTGCCCGGGGAATAAAAAAATACAAAGCCAAGGGTGTAGCAATTAGCTCACAGGGAGAATCCTCAACTTCAGAGGGTTATGTGTACGAGGCGATTAACGGTGCTTCCAACGAAAAACTTCCGGTTATATTTGTTTTCCAGGACAACCGGTATGGAATAGCTGTGCCGAAAAAAGATCAAACTGCCAACCTGCGTGCAGCAGATAATTTTCGCGGATTCAAAAACCTGAAGATCATCAGGGTGGATGGAAAAAATGTTATTCAATCGATGAATGCCATGTATGATGCACGGAAATTTGCTGAAGAAAATCAAATGCCCGTGATCGTTCATGCTACGGTTGTTAGAATGGGATCGCACTCCAATTCGGACGATCATAAACTTTATCGCGACGAAAATGAAAGACATTGCGTGCAGGCTGCCGATCCATTATTGAGATACCGCAAAGTACTGATCGCAGCTAAAAAATTCACTGAGAAAGAACTGGAAGAAATCGATCAGCTAGCAAAGGATGAAGTATCAAAAGCTCATAAAAAAGTGCTGAAAGCTGCCGACCCAACGCCGGATTCAATTTATGATTTTGTTATTCCGGAGCCATACTCAGCGGATAAATACCCGGATGGCTTACACAAGCAGGAGGGAGAAAAAATTAAATTTATCACTGCATTGAATGAAACCTTAAAAGCTGAATTTCGACGCAATCCCGACACATACATTTGGGGACAGGATGTTGCCCATAAAGACAAGGGGGGTATTTTTAACGTTACCAAAGGAATGCAACAGGAATTCGGGATCGAACGGGTTTTTAATGCACCCATTGCTGAAGATTTTATTGTTGGAACTGCCAACGGAATGAGTCGTTTCAATAAAAACATCCGTATTGTGATTGAGGGTGCAGAATTTGCCGATTATTTCTGGCCGGCTATGGAACAGTTTGTCGAAATGACCCATGAATACTGGCGAACCAATGGTCAGTTTTCACCTAATGTTACCATCAGGCTGGCTTCGGGTGGTTATATCGGAGGCGGACTCTACCATTCACAAACCACTGAAGGTGCTTTAACTACATTCCCGGGTATTCGAGTGGTATACCCCTCCTTTGCCGATGATGCAGCCGGGTTGTTAAGAACCAGTATCCGATCCGAAGGCCCTACACTATTCCTTGAACCCAAGGCACTTTACAACGATCCGAAATCGATGGCCGTTGTACCGGATGATTTTGAAGTGCCTTTTGGAAAAGCAAGAATCAGGAGGGAAGGTTCGGATCTGACAATGATCACCTATGGAAATACGACCCATATGTGCCTTGCAGTTGCCGATAAACTTGCAGAAGAAAAAGGAGTTAATATTGAAGTGATCGATCTCAGATCGCTCATTCCACTCGATAAAGAAACGGTTCTTCAATCGATTCGAAAAACGAGCAAAGCCATTATGGTTCATGAAGATAAGGTATTTGGCGGATTCGGAGGAGAAGTAGTTTCAATCATCATGGAAGAGGCATTCGAATACCTCGATGCTCCTGTAAAACGTGTTGGGTCGACCTTTACTCCTGTTGGATTTAACCGGATTCTGGAAGCTGCAATTTTGCCGGATGTTGAAAAGATTTTAAAAGCAACTGAAGAAGTTCTGGCTTATTAAAATGCTGTTTTCAAAAACTTTACATTAAGTTTTCAGCATATAATGAATAGATTAGATGAGGACTGAAGAAGTCCTCACCCCTAACCTTATTTAAAATTTTTCTGAAAATTAAGATTTCGCCGCTCTTTTACGATCATTTTCATCCAGCAGTATTTTCCGCATACGGTATGCTCTGGGTGTTACTTCAAGATATTCATCTTCCTTGATGTATTCGAGCGCTTCTTCAAGGCTGAACCGGATGGGAGGAGCCAGTTTTACTTTGTCGTCGCTACCTGCTGCACGGATGTTGGTCAGTTTTTTGGTTTTTGTAACATTCAGTACCAGGTCGCCTTCTTTGCTGTTTTCACCAACCACCATACCTGTATAAACTTCGTCACCAGGAGCAACAAAAAAACGGCCCCTGTCCTGCAATTTATCAAGGGCATAAGCAATGGCAGTCCCGTTTTCCATAGCAACCAGAGAACCATTTCGGCGAATAATAATCTCTCCTTTCCAGGGCTGATAATCTTTGAAACGGTGAGCCATGATTGCTTCACCTTCAGTTGCAGTCAGAACCCGGTTCCGCAATCCGATCAATCCCCTGGCAGGAATATCGAATTCGAGGTTTGCACGGTCTTGTTTATGATCGATGTGCAACAGATCACCTTTACGGGCTGTTACTAATTCGATTACCTTGCCCGACAGGGGTTCCGGGACATTTACCGTGAGGTGTTCGATGGGTTCATGTTTTTGTCCGTTTACCTCTTTTGTGATCACACGGGGTTGTCCAAGCTGCAGTTCATATCCTTCACGGCGCATGGTTTCGATAAGAATTGATAAGTGCAAAATTCCGCGACCATACACATTAAATGCTTCAGGTGATGCAGTTTCTTCAACTCTGAGGGCGAGGTTTTTCTCCGTTTCACGCATCAACCGGTCTTTCAAATGCCTGGAAGTTACATATTGGCCTTCTTTCCCGAAAAACGGAGAATTATTGATCGTGAACAACATACTCATCGTTGGTTCGTCGATGGCAATACTTTTTAAACCCTCCGGATTTTCAAAATCTGCAATGGTATCTCCAATATCGAATCCCTCAATGCCAAGGACAGCGACAATTTCTCCGCTCTTCACAGGTGATTTGATCTTCTCTTTACCCAATCCTTCAAAAATATACAGTTCCTTTACTTTTGACTTTTGAATGGTTCCATCTCTCTTCACCAGCGAAACATTATCGCCCCAGGTAATTTCTCCCCTGCTGATCCTGCCAACAGCAATTCTTCCAACATACGAAGAATAATCGATCGAGGATATTTGCAATTGCAGGGTTCCGGATTTTGTTTTTACAGGCGGTATGTGCTCAAGGATCATATCAAGTAAAAAACTCACATCCTGCGTTGGTTCCGACCATTCCGGTCCCATCCAACCACCTTTGGCTGATCCGTAAACAGTAGGAAAATCAAGCTGATCCTCCGAAGCGTCGAGGTTGAACATCAGGTCGAATACCGCTTCCTGAGCCCAAACCGGATCGCAATTGGGTTTATCCACTTTGTTGATCACAACTACCGGTTTCAGGTTCAGTTCTATCGCCTTTTGCAAAACAAACCGGGTTTGTGGCATCGGACCTTCAAAGGCATCCACAACCAATAAAACACCATCCGCCATGTTGAGCACCCGCTCTACTTCACCACCAAAATCGGCGTGACCGGGGGTATCAATGATATTGATCTTGGTATCTTTATACCTTACCGAGACATTCTTTGAAAGGATGGTGATCCCACGTTCGCGCTCGAGGTCGTTACTATCGAGTATCAGCTCTCCCATGTCCTGGTTATCCCTGAATAGTCTAACCTGGTGAAGAATGCGATCGACAAGTGTGGTTTTACCATGATCGACGTGGGCAATGATGGCAATATTTCGTATTTCTGTCATAAAAGTCGTTTCAAAAATGGGCGCAAAATTAGTTTAATTGTTTGAGAATCTTATACTTTTTTCCTTCCCAAAATCTTCAGAAAATATTATTTCATTCTTTGTTTCATTAAAACCAAGCCTAAAAAATGTATTAGAAGCAATAGTATCTGACACTTAGCCGTATTTTTTCGAATAACACGTTTCATTATAGATATATGCACAATTTTGCATATATTTGTCTGGAATTATTCTTCATAAATTTCCATACAAATGACTAACGATAACTTATTTATCCTGTACGGCAGTCGTACAGGTAACTCAAAGGCTATAGCGCAACTCGCACATGATTATGCCCAACATCTGGGAATAAAAAGTGAATGCCTCAACATGCAAACCCTCGATACCAAAAGGCTGAATGACATGCAAAATCTCCTTGTAGCTGTAAGCACACATGGAGAAGGCGACCCGCCGGCACCGGTAGAGGATTTTTACAGGTATATCCACAGCGATGATGCACCTGCCATGAATCATACAAATTTTGCCTTGGTTGCTCTTGGAGACAGCAGTTATAAACATTTTTGCAAAACGGGGAAGGATATCGAAAAACGATTGATTGATCTGGGAGCATCTGAAATGACAGATTTGGTTGAATGCGATATCGATTTTGAAGAAAAAGCGAAACAGTGGGTGAAGGATGTGGTTGGGAGAATTGCCGCCGAACAATCGATTCAACCATTGGCTCAGAATAAATCCGATTTTGTTTTTGAACTGAAACTGGATGATCAGGATAAGTACAATGCATTCAATGCAACCATCCTCGAAAAACAACTGCTTTCAACCAAAGATTCATCCAAACGGACTTATCACCTTTCTCTTTCATTGAAAAATTCAGGGATAGCATTTAAACCGGGTGATTCGTTCGGAGTGTATTGTACCAATTCGAAACTGTATGTCGACCGGATCATTCGAAAGTTGAATTTTGATCCCACTTTTCCGATCCGGGCAAAAAACGGTAAACGGCTTTTGAAAGAGGCGCTTGTAAGAGAATATGAGTTGACGATCATCACGCCGGTGGTTGTTAAAAAGTATGCAGATATCGTTCAAAATAAAAAACTTAATGATTTGGTTACAGATAAACCCAGGCTTGATGAATATGTACAAACAAGAGACATTCTTGACCTGATCACCGATTTTCCGGCCAGGATCACACCTGAACAATTTCTTTCTATCCTTCGCAAACTGGCTCCCCGTCTCTATTCGGTTGCCTCAAGCGACAAACTAACAACTGACACGGTTGATTTAACTGTGGGTATTATTGAATATGATGCCTATGATCGATTTCATATTGGGGTGGGATCTTCATTTTTTGCCGGCCGTATTGAACAGGGTGAAAAGATCCCTGTATTTTTGGAACCCAATGAAAAATTCAGATTGCCCGAAAATTCTGATACGCCTGTGATCATGATAGCTACCGGGACAGGAATTGCTCCGTTCAGGGCCTTTTTGCAAGACCGGGAAGAGAGTAAGGTCAAAGGCCATAATTGGCTGTTTTTTGGCGATCGCAAATCCGATTCAGATTTTCTTTATAAAGGTGATCTTCAGAAATTTCTGAACAATGGAACGCTTAGCAGACTGGATGCTGCTTTTTCGCGCGATACCGATCAAAAGGTATATATCACAAATAAAATGCAGGATGCCTCTTCGGAGATTTACCGATGGATTAATATTGGTGCACATATTTATGTTTGCGGTAACAAAAGGACCATGGCCAAAAGTGTTCGAAAAACGCTGAAGCAGATCATTTCCAATGAAGGCCGGATGAGTGGAGAACAAGCTTCCGCATTATTTGAAGAAATGAAAGTCAACAGGCAATACCAGGAAGACGTGTATTAGACATCCTCCAGCTAATAAAAAAGCCCGGGGTCACTTACTTGTAAGCCCGGGCTTTTAATTTTTCAAAATGTTATCACTCCTTTTCGAGACTGAGGATCATGTCGGCATCGGCACGAACCAGTTGATCGAACCAGGTCGCCTTTTCGTCGTAATGCGCTAAGAAAGGTTTATAGGTTTCCTCCACATTACGATGTCGAACATACTGCATCATAAAATACTTTTGATGATCAAGCGGATTTTCGATCACGCCCATCACATGCACTTTCCCCATGCTGGCCGACATCACGGGTGCTGTTACGGTTTTTGCAAGACTTCCCGTGTATTTGATAGTATTTCTGTAAATATCATACACCTCGGCAATAGGTTTTTCAAAATAGGCATACGGCCCTGTTTCCCGTTCGATAAACATATAATAAGGTACCATTCCCAGGTTTACCTGTTTGGTCCACATTTCCCGCCAAATTTGAGGATCGTCATTGATGTTTTTCAACACGGGTGCCTGCGTCCTCACTTCTGCACCCGTTTGGCGTATGTTATAAATCGCTTCCTGCACAGCCGAATTTTCCATCTCAACCGGATGATTGAAATGTGCCATGAAAGAAAGATGATAGCCCTTATCTACAATTCTACGGAACAGTTTCAACATATCATCCGCCTCGTCGCTGTGGTCAGGCATAAATGTGAAAGGCCAGTAAGTGAGCGATTTCGAACCAAAACGTATGGTATCCAGGTGAGGGATATCGGCCTCAAAGATCTGATCGATATATTTGGCTATTGTCAGCGGACTCATCACCATCGGGTCACCACCCGTAAAGAGGATTTCGTGCACATGCTCATTACGTTTTATATATTCGGTGAGCATGTCAATTTCACGCATCGAAAATTGAAGGTCAAGATCTTTCACAAATTGCGGCCACCTGAAGCAAAAGGTACAGTGTGCATGACAAGTTTGTCCCTGGCTCGGGAAAAATAACACAATATCTCTGTATTTATGCTGCACTCCGGGTAAAGGCTGATTGTCAAGCCTGGGCACATTTGTTAATTGATTTGCCGGATGTGGATTTAACTGCAACCGGATTTTATTCACAACATTCTGAAATTCCTGCTCGGATAAACCCTTTTGCCAGGCATTTTCAACTTCAAGATATTGTTTCTCATGCAACATTTTTCTGTTTGGGAAATTCAGGATAAAAACAGGGTCGGTTTCGTAGTTCTCCCAATCGATGAGGTAATCAACAACATAATTGTTCGTTTTGAAAGGCAATACTTTTGAAACAATTTCTATTTCGTGTTTAACTTGTTCAGGGAGCTTTTTCAAATATTCAATCTGACGAAAATTTTTAGCATTATAAGTTATAAATTTCATAGTTAAGGACAAGTATATATTATTAATTATAAGATGATTAGCTGTGATATACAGCCATTATTAAGAATCGTTCTAAACAAAGATAAGCAAAAAAAAGGAAAGAGCAGGGAATTTAGCTTCCCTGCTCTTAAAATGTTGTAATTCTTTACGGTTGCTATCCGATCAGGATAAATCGGATTGTTATCTATTTCGGATCCAGTCTTCTGTTTTGAAGATATGCCAGAATGCTTACGACGAAAATAACAGCTACGGTATAATAAACAAAAGTCGGAACGGGAACCGGATCTCCAGCGGCATAAGAGTGGAGGCCCGACAAATAGTAGTTTACACCAAAATAGGTCATTAATACAGAACTGTATCCGATCAATGAAGCAAAGCTCATCGAAAAAGTGCCTCTGAATCC
>JAGQVF010000011.1 GCA_020438135.1 Bacteroidales bacterium
GCAGTACTAATTACCCGTAAGCTTTTTAATGTGACATCTTATTTCCTGACGATTTCCTGTATTTTCTTTCATATATATGTCATTTAAGGTATTGAAGATTTTATGGTGATTATAGCGGTGAGGTCCACCTCTTCCCATTCCGAACAGAGAAGTTAAGCTCACCAGCGCCGATGATACTGCAGCAATGTGGAAAAGTAGGTCGTCGCCAGATTTTTTAAACCCCTGATGGTTTCCATTGGGGGTTTTTTTATGGGCTGTTTTTAGGTCATAAAAAAACCGATCTGTATTCCCCCTTTACAAAAAAATACAGATCGGTTATAAAGAAGAATTTATAGGGAAACTAAATCTCTCTTAGCAAATTGCCCATTTCTATAGCTGCCATAGCAGCATCAAAACCTTTATTACCAGCTTTCGTTCCAGCCCTTTCAATTGCCTGTTCAATACTATCGGTGGTTAGAACTCCATAAATAATGGGAATTTCTGTTTGCAACATGGCATTGGCAATGCCCTTTGATACTTCAGCAGCAACAAAATCGAAGTGAGGTGTTGCACCACGTATTACTGCACCCAGGCAAATAACGGCATCGTAATTTCCTGATTTAGCCATTTTCTGCGCTATCAATGGAATTTCGAATGAACCAGGTGCCCAGGCCATTTCTATGTTTTCGTCGTCTGCATCATGCCGTTTTAGGGCATCCAAAGCACCTCCTAAAAGTTTACTGCTTATAAATTCATTAAATCGTCCGACAACGATCCCGAATTTTAATCCCTTGGCATTGAGTTTACCTTCTATTACTTTCATATCTTTAGTTATTTAGATTGAGCATATGACCCAGTTTTACCTTTTTGGTTGACATATAAAACTGGTTGTTTTCATTCAAATTTACTTCTATTGGAATTCTTTCAACTACCTTTAAACCAAACCCGAAAATTCCTGAGATCTTTTTGGGATTATTGGTCATTAAGCGTAATTTTCCTGCTCCAATATCTGCTAACATTTCTGCACCTATTCCGTAATCTCTGAGATCTGCAGGGAAACCCAAAGCTTCGTTCGCTTCTACCGTGTCCATTCCATGGTCCTGCAAATGGTAAGCTTTTAATTTATTTAATAATCCAATACCACGTCCTTCCTGACGCATGTAAAGTAAGATGCCACAGCCTTCTATTGATATTCTTCGTAAAGCTTCATGCAGTTGATCTCCACAATCGCATCTTTTTGATCCAAATACATCTCCGGTTAAACATTCGGAATGTACCCTGGTTAATACAGGGATGTCCTTTTTAATCTCTCCCATAACAAGTGCAATATGTTCTTCTTTGCTTATTTTATCTCTGTAACCAATCGCTTTAAACAACCCGAATTTTGTAGGAAGGTTTACTTCAGATACCCTTTCAACCAGCTTCTCATGGCGCCTTCTGTAATCAATTAAATCTGCAATGGTTACTAATTTCAAATCATGTTTTTTAACATACTTTGTTAATTCGGGGACACGTGCCATGGTTCCGTCATCATTCATTATTTCACAGATTACACCAGCAGGTTGTAACCCCGCCAATTTAGCAAGATCTACTGCGGCTTCAGTGTGTCCGGCACGAACCAATACTCCACCCTCTTTATATTCCAAAGGAAAAACATGTCCTGGCTTATTGAAATCATCGGGCTTTGAACCAGGATCGATCAGTTTTTTTATAGTAAATGCACGTTCGTGCGCGGATATTCCGGTGGTGGTTTCCACGGCATCTACCGAAACTGTGAAGGCTGTTTTATGTGTGTCGGTATTTTCGGTAACCATCATTCCAATGCCCAATTCATTTAATCTTTGTTTGATAATTGGCATACATATCAAACCTCCCCCAAATTTAGCCATGAAATTGATGGCTTGTGGTGTTACTTTTTCGGCTGCCATAATAAGGTCACCTTCATTTTCCCGCCTTTTGTCATCCACCACAACTACCATTTTGCCATGTTTGATATCGTTTATGGCTTCTTCAATTGTATTAAAATCACTCATCTCTTAATCAATATATCCTGTTTCTGATAAAAAATTTAAATCAATACCGGATTTCTTTTCTTTCTGCTTATTGGATCCGGTAAATTTTTCAATATATTTTGCAATTACATCACATTCAATGTTAACCAAATCTCCGGGTTTTTTATTTAACAATGTCGTTTCCTGCGAGGTGTGCGGAATTATTGAAACCTCGAAAATGTCGTGATCAACTTTCGCAACAGTTAAGCTAATGCCATCAATTGCGACTGATCCTTTGTAAACAATGTATCGAATAATATCCTGCTTTGCCCTGATGCTTACCCATGTTGCAATTTCATCTTTTTTCAGGCTGACAATTTCACCGGTATCATCGATATGACCACTTACCATATGACCGCCAAACCTATCACCTGCCTGCATTGCTCTTTCAAGGTTTACCTCCGAACCTGTTTTAAGCAGGTGCAGATTGGTTTTCTTCATGGTCTCCGACATAACATCAGTAATGAATGAGTTTTTGTTGAAACCGGTAACCGTGAGGCAGGCACCGTTGGTATTTATACTATCACCAATTTTAACATCCGATAGAACTTTGTTCGCTTTTATGGTTAACGTTGCAGATTTTGATCCCCATCTGACAGCAATAATTTTTCCTATTTCTTCTACAATGCCTGTAAACATATCATTTCTTTATATAGGCTTCGATCAGCAAATCATTATTTAATAGTCTGACTTTCTTAAAAATCAGCTCTTTTGCTTCCACAACGGAAACAAAACCATTTCCATCCACTGCAGTTTTAGCGTTTGCTCCTCCCAAAAATTTAGGGGCAATAAATGCCAATACCTTATCCACAATACCTTGTTGCAGGGCTGAAAAATTCAAAGCACCACCGGCTTCGATCATTACACTGTCAATACCGGCATTACCCAGATGTCTCATTAAAAATGTTAAATCCACTCTACCTTCAATTTCCGGACAAACCACTATTTCACCACCCAGTTTGGTGATGGCATCGCGGAAGAGATGGGGTGCTTTTTCTGTCACTGCCAATATGGTTTTACGCGCTGTGTCGTTTAATAAAGCTGAATTGAGCGGTGTGCGTCCCGTTGAGTCAACGATGATTTTTATGGGGTGACTTTCGGGTGTAATACCCGATCTGTCATTTAGCAGTGGATTATCGTTTATGATAGTATTAACTCCTGTGAGAATAGCAGCAAAGGTATGCCTGAACGTATGAACCAGTTGTCTTGACGTATCATCCGTAATCCATTTCGAATCTCCGGTATAAGTTGCTAATTTACCATCAAGTGACATTGCAGTTTTTAGTGTGCAGAAAGGCAAACCAGTTTCAGAGTATTTAATAAAAAACTCATTTAGTGTCGAAACTTCATCACGGAGAATATCCTGTTTAACAACAATTCCAGCTGATTCAAGTTTTTCTATTCCACCACCGGCAACACGTTTGTTGGGATCGCGTATGCCTATCACCACCTGTTTGATGTTTTCAGAAATGATCCGTTCTGTACAGGGTGGTGTTTTACCATGGTGGTTACAAGGTTCGAGGGTTACGTATAATGTTGAACCTGATATATCACCGGATGCGTGATTAATCGCATTGATTTCAGCGTGAGGGCCTCCATATGCCTGGTGATAACCCTCCCCGATAATTTTTCCGTTTTTAACTATAACTGCACCTACAGGAGGATTGGGATTGACATGACCGACTCCTTTCCGGGCAAGTTCAATTGCCCTGGCCATATATTTAATATCGATCTCGCTTTCCATCCTGATTCAATTTTCCGGGCAATAAAAAACCCGGATGTACTTTACTCCGGGGCATATTTTACAAATACATAAACAAGCATACATAAAACTTCTTCTCCTATCCAGACTTTTACTGTCGGTACAGGATTTTCACCTGATCAGTTCCTGACTTATAAGGTCAGGAAGTCGCGGACTTTAACCGCCGGTCGGGAATTTCGCCCTGCCCCGAAGAAATTTTACTATGTTGGCAAAGGTAAACTTTAAATTTATTTACTCAAGAAATTAATAAATTTTTTTTGAGGGGATTAGTTTATTGAAGGGAGTGAAAAATAGAAGCTGCTTCCTGAATTGATCTGGCTTTGAGCCCAGATATGTCCGCCGTTTTTTTCAACAAATTCTTTGCAAAGTATTAAACCAAGACCAGTTCCTTTCTCTTTATTGGTTCCTGTTGTTTGATATTTTTCACCCGGTTTAAACAGTTTGGAAATATTTTCCGCTGCAATCCCAACACCGGTATCTTTAACTTCCATTTCGATGAACCCGTTTTTTCTGGAAGAATTAATCTCTACTCTACCATTGTGAGGGGTAAATTTCACAGCATTGGATACAAGGTTCAACAGCACAGTTGAAACCATGTTTTTATCGGCATATACAAAAGAAGAATCAGTAACATTGGAAATTATATGAATATCTTTATTTCTTGCAACAGTTTCCATCGAAGCGATGGTTTCCTGCGACAATTTCTGAAGATTGATATTTTCCCTGATCACATTGGTTTTCCCGGATTGTGCACTGGCCCAGTCGAGCAGGTTTTGAAGCAGGCTATAAGTATTTTCAGCAGATGATATGATCTGTGAAATAAATTGTTTTTGCTCTTCTTTTGTAAACGTGTCGTAATCGTCGTGTAATAACTTGGTAAGCACAAGGAAGGAATTGAATGGATTTTTAAGATCGTGAGCTACTATTGAGAAAAATTTGTCTTTGGTAGCATTGGCTTCCTTCAATTCAATGTTAAGTTTTTCAACGTGTTCCTGGTGTTCCTCAATTTGTCTGTTTTTTAGCGAAAGCTGAATGTTTAGTTTTTGATTGGTTTGGTATCTTCTATGAAATACTACAGATAACACAAAAGATCCCAACAAGATAAACAGCACAAAACCGATGATAACCTGCTGATTTCTGATCTGTGCATTGTTGAGTTGCTGGCTGTGCCTCAACCGCTCATTTTCCTTTTCCTTTTTTTCAATCTGGTATTTGGTTTGTAATTCGGCAATGGTTCTTTTGTTATCTTCAGAATAAATCCGGTCCTTGCCATCGATATATTGCCGGAAATGGTAAAGTGCCTGCTCAAAATTGCCCGTTTTGGTATAAACATCCGACAGGTTTTTATGACATTTAAGTATCTGGTATTTAAAGTTTATCTCTTCTGCGGTTTCTAAGCCTTTTTTTAAGTAATGCAAGGATTTATTAAAATCATTTACATTAAAATAGATGATTCCCATTTCGGTATAACTGACAGTTAATCGCATTTTATCACCTATTTCCTCTTTCAGTTTAAGCGATTTTTTCTGGTACTCAAGGGCTTTAAGATAATCGCCTTTCAAATTGTAGGCTTCTCCGATATTACTGAGCGTAATTGATTTGAGCTTGTTGTTGCTGATCTCATTTCCGATTTGTTCGGCCCTGAAATAATATTCAAGTGCTTTGTCGAATAACTCTTTTTTGAGATAGATGTCACCGATATGCAGGGTAACATTTACGATATCGGCCTTTTTGCCTAAATCTTCTGCTATTTCGAGACTTTTGCGGAAATATTCAAACGCACTTTCAAGATTACCCAGCTCTTTATACAAACTGCCTATGTTGTTATAAGCAGCTGCAATTCCCTCCCTGTTGCCGATTTCTTCCCAAAATTTTAACGCTTCCTGTGTTTTATGCAGGGCTTCATCATATTCTCCCCAGTGCCCCAAAATTTTAGCAATATCACTTAGTGTTTGTGCAACTCCTTCAAAATATTGGTTTTTTTTGAAAATATTCAATGCCCGGGTAAAATAATCTTTAGCCTCTACATATTTACTCCAACCATAATAACTGTCACCAATCGATCGCAGCGCATGGGCCGCTTCAATCTCATTTTTTGATGAATTGAATATACTGTATAAACGAGTTGAATATTCGATCGCTTTTTCGTAGTTGTCAAGTTTATAATAAGCATCGGCCAGTTGGTGCAGGGAGGCAATAATATTTTCGTTATCACTTCCTTCTTCAGAGATTATTAGCGCTCTTGCAGCGTATTCAACTTGTTTTTCGTAAGAGCTGTCGGTGTATAGGTTTGCCAATTCGAGGCAAATACTGGTTTTTTCGGATGCAGAAAGGTTGTAGTTTAATGAGTTATAAATCAGGTTTTCGAGGCTATCGATTTTTTGACGATTTCTGAAATCATCCATTGAATTGGAAGCTAATGTGAAATTCACAGTTAGCAGCAAAAATATGATATACAGGGTTAAAAAAAACTTATGTTGCATTGCTTAAAATCGTAACCAACAAAGTTTCTTCAACGAAATTTTTCAGGATTGGTTTGGTTTTCATACAATAAAAGCAGGCTGATTTTGCCTGCTTTTGACTCAAGAATAATTTTTGAAAGATAACTTTAATATATTTAAAGCCCGAGTTTTTTTCTGATTTTCGTTGGAATCGCATCTTTATGCACCATTATATCGATTGTTTTTAGTTTTACGAAAGGTTCAGAAGCGAAGAAGTAACCGTTGTAAATGTGATCTTCATCACCCCAGGAGTTTTTTACTTTATAAAACTTATTACCGTTCTGATCTTCTGCAATTCCGGTGATATGCATTCCATGATCATCGGTGCTGTTGTAATTGTCGAATTCCTCTTGCCTCATTTCCTGGGTTACAACCTTTTCTTTTACAGGCTCTTCGAAACTATACAGCGCTTTCATTTTTTCCTTTTCTGTTAGTTTCTCCCATTTTTCTTTCTCTGTACCTGCCAGGTCGGTTGTTTCTTCGTCAGGGACTACAGCCAAACCGTTTTTCCACGAAAACCCTTTTTCGCTTACATCGCTTCCCCATGCTACAGTGTAGCCGTTATCGATACTGTAGTCGATTATTTCTATCATTTCATCCAGCGGAACATTGTAAATCTCGTCAAGCATCCAGTTGTCGGGCACTTCAAGAATAAATGTTTCATAAAAAGGATGGTGGGTGTAGGAACTGATTTCCACATAATCATCCGGATTTATTCCTAATTCTTCAGCGAATGATTTCGGTGTAAATTCCTTTCCTTCATAAATGAAAGTTTCAGGATATTCGCCCAGGTAGGCATCCAGAATTCCATTAAATGCATCATGCCAAACCGGTGTCAATTTTTTATTTTTATTTTTTATAACAGCGTCCATAAATCCTTGTGCTACTGCATCGAATTCGCCATGAACATGATTTTCCTCACCGATCACTTGTCCTGAGTAAGCCTTTTCGGGAACTATTCCGTATTCCTTTATTACATGGGTTACATCATGAAATGCACCACCACCGCCAAAATTGATATTGCCATGAAATCTGACATACTTTTCAGCTTTTTCTGAATATGCATTTCTTACAACAAACATGTCAGATAGATCATATTCTCCTTTCCCCATCCTCAGTAATTCAGATTCAATAAAAGAAAGAGAAGAAAAACTCCAGCATGTACCACTGCGATATTGATTTTTAACGGGCGTGGCCGGCAATTCTTTATGGATGGTAAATTCATAACCATGTTTATTTTCATTTTTATCATTCTCCTGGGCTATCACCGATGAAAACCAAAAAATGCCCAGCATTAATACCAATACTAAATGTTTTAATTTCATAATGTCTAAATTAATCCTTGAATAATCCTAATATCCCTATAAATACGGGGGATTGCAAATGTAATTAATTTAAGATCAAATGCAATTATGGGTTAATGAATGGTGAAAATGAACTAATATCTGATACCATTTTCGTTTATCATTGGCACAAATCGCACAGGCAGGATTTGTTTCTCTCTGATTCTTCCATTTATTTTTTCAAGGATCACAAGGTTTTGATTATCCTGACTACCCACAGGAATGATAATTTTGCCGTTTTCTTTTAACTGGTCAATAAGGGGTTTTGGTACATCATTCGGGGCGCACGTTACTATAATGGCATCAAAAGGGGCTTTTCCCGGCCAACCCTTGTAGCCATCATCGGTTTTAACTTCCACGTTTTTGTAATCCAGATCGTGGAGTAAAGTTTTTGCCTTAATTGCGAGGGTTTCAAAAATTTCAATAGTGAATACACTATCACAAATTTCAGCGAGAACAGCAGCCTGATAACCTGAACCGGTTCCAATTTCGAGCACACGGCTGTTTTGTGTAAGATCGAGCGCTTCGGTCATAAAAGCTACGATATAAGGCTGCGAAATTGTTTGACCCTCTCCAATAGGAAGCGGATGGTCATCATACGCTTCACCTTTATGTGATTCAGGAACAAATAAATGTCTTTCCACATTCATCAGGGCATTGATTACTTGTGGATCGGTTATGCCACGGCTTTTAATTTGTGAATTAACCATATTCAATCGCTGATTGGTATAATTTTCCTGATCGTATTTTTCTTGTGGAAAAACTTTTTCTGACATAACAAAACAATTAATGATGGTACAAAGAAATATTCTGAGGAGCATCTTTATTGAAATTATGATCTTTAAAGATAATAATAAACCAGTGAATTAATCTTCGAAATTGAATGAAAGTTGTCGTTTCAGTTTAAAGCTTTTCCTGTGATATTCGCAGTATCCCCATTTACTGATTGCCTGGATATGCCCTGTTGTGGCGTACCCTTTATTGGTATTCCAGGTATATTGTGGAAAATCTGAATGGAGTTTCTCCATAAATTCATCTCTGAAGGTTTTTGCCAGAATAGAAGCTGCAGCAATGCTGTTGAATAACCCATCTCCTTTGATGATACAATGATGATTCACTTTTTTCCAGGGTTTAAACCTGTTTCCGTCAATCAGCAATAGGTTGGGCTCAGGAGTGAGTTGGTCGAGGGCTTTATGCATGGCAAGAATGGATGCGTTCAGGATGTTAATTTCATCAATTACAGAATGATCGACGCTTGCCACTGCCCATGCCCTGGCGTATTTGATAATATCATCTCTGAGATTCTTTCGGTTTGCAGGATCAACTTTTTTCGAATCGTTCAATATTGGATTGGAATAATCTTCCGGTAAAATAACCGCAGCAGCGTAAACCGGTCCTGCAAGGCATCCCCTTCCGGCCTCATCACATCCGGCCTCAATTTTACCTTTTTGAAAAAATGCTTTAAGCA
Organism: Bacteroidales bacterium; assembly: GCA_020438135.1. Taxonomy (GTDB): domain Bacteria; phylum Bacteroidota; class Bacteroidia; order Bacteroidales; family JAADJA01; genus JAADJA01. The sequence continues at coordinate 9,105 of JAGQVF010000011.1, forward strand.
TAAAAATATCTTTCGATCATTATTTGGTAAATATTATTACCGACAATAAACAAAATAAGTATCCAAATAAACCACTCAAACCAGATGCGGTTTTTACTTTTAAGAATGGCCCAGGATACAAAAATTACAATGCCAACCAATAAAAACCTAAAACCCTGAAGTAATGCATCTTTGAATAACAGACTCATGATCAGTGAAATAAATATAAACCAAAATACCGAAACAAACCTTTTCCGAACACTGATCACATTTTCCTGCAGATGAAGAGCCAGCATAGAAGCAGCATACATAAAAAACACAACGACCAGCCCCGATATAATATTGGTTACAACATCGGAAAGGTGAAAACTTGAGATATCGGATGTTATAATTGAAAAAACTGAATATGAGATGTAAGCATCTGTGATTTTATCAAAAAGGAAGTAGTAACTGGCAAGAAAAAACCAGTTTATCAAAAACCCGGATAATGCGATAAACCACTCACGCCAGGTATATAACCTGTAGGCAAAAAAAGTTAAATAAATGAACAGTAAAAACAGTGCGGAAGGGAAAAAAAACAGTGAAGCAATACCACTCAGGAAGCCCGTATTAAATACCTGATTGTAAGCTTCGTGTTGGGTGTAAATATCAAATAAAGAAAACAATACAATCAGCATCAGAAATGCCGCAATGGTTTCGGGGTGCAGTTGCAAATAGTCGGGTTGATGACTCATCATAATAATATAGAGGGCAGCAGGTATGAGGGTGTTTTTAGGGACCAGGTCATATTTATCGAGTATGGCATTGATAAACAAAGCACCTGTAAGGGTAAGCAAAAAAGCTATAACAACACCGGTCATCGGGTAGCCTGCTAAAATTCCCGACACCAGATGCCATAAAGGAGAGATGTATGGTTGGTTGGAGATTTCCAGTTCCGGTGGGTTTACAAATGCAGGGAACCACAAAAGGATAGCCAGGAAAAACAGCATTGCATATTGCAAAAGATAGCTCTGTTTAAAAAGCTTTAGGATCATTTTTTATGGGTTAGGAGTGATATTCCGAATTTATAACAAATCCTTTCCGAGATCTCGCCTGAAATATTTTCCTTCAAATTTAATTTTTTCCGCGTTTCGGTAGCTCATTGCCAGGGCTTCTTCCATGGTTTCTGCAAGTGATGTTACGGCAATTACCCGGCCTCCGTTGGTTTTTATTAGGCCGTCTCCGGTAGATTTTGTGCCTGCATGAAAAAGGATACTGTTTTCTGTTGTGCCGAGGCCGGTCATGGTTTTGCCATTGTCATAAACGCCCGGATATCCCCCCGAAACAAGGAATACAGAAGCAGCAAACCTGTTGTCGATTGTTAAATTGATGGAAGCTATGGTTCCGTTAGCTACTGCTTCAAAAAGCTCAAGTAAATCGGATTGAATCCTTGGAATGACGGACTCTGCCTCAGGATCGCCCATCCTTACATTGTATTCGATCACAAAAGGATCCTCATTTACCTTTATCAAACCGAAAAATATAAAACCTTTGTAGTTGATGTTTTCTTTCTGCAACCCGTCTATTGTTGGCCTGATGATCCTGTCTTCAATTTTTTTCATGAATCCTTGCGTTGCAAACGGAACCGGACTTATAGAACCCATCCCGCCCGTATTCGGTCCGGTGTCGCCTTCACCTATTCTTTTGTAATCTTTTGCCCAGGGCAGCAATTTATAATTTTTACCATCTGTAAGCACAAACACTGATAGCTCAATTCCATTTAAAAATTCTTCGATCACAACCCTGGCTGAGGCAGCACCGAATTTTTCGTTGGAAAGCATCTCCTTCAGTTCGGTCTCTGCTTCATCTAGCGTCTGACAGATCACAACACCTTTTCCTGCAGCCAAACCATCAGCCTTTAATACATAAGGAGGATCCATGGTGGCGAGGTGGGCAAGACCCTTGCTCAGACTTTGCTTGTCAAAGGTTTTAAAACCGGCAGTCGGGATGTGGTATTTTTTCATGAATTGGTTTGCAAAGTCTTTGCTTCCTTCCAACCTGGCACCAGCTTTTGCAGGACCAATAACCGGAATTGATTTCAATTCGGAGTCAGCCAGAAATTTGTCGTGAATACCGTCAACCAGGGGTGCTTCGGGACCAACCACAACCATTTGAATGCGATTTTCAATCACAAATGATTTTAATTCGCTGAAATTATCAATATTGATTTCAACATTTTTTCCCACTTCTGAAGTTCCGGCATTTCCCGGTGAAATAAACAAACTCCCGAGTTTTGGACTTTGCGCCAGTTTCCAGGCTATGGCATGTTCCCGGCCGCCTGCGCCGATCAATAAAACATTCATTTGGTTACTATTAAAATCTTTTTTCAGTTTGTTTTTCGATGCTGGCTAAATTAAGTCTTTTGATTTTAATTTATTGGTTTATCCAAACATTTTGGGAAAAGATCTGTGTTTATTATTTCTGATTTGAATATACACGGTTTGTGTTAAATTCTTTTGATTTCTGCCCCCAGGTTTTGCAAACGTTTATCGATATATTGATAACCCCTGTCGATTTGTTCGATGTTGTCGATGATGCTCGTTCCTTCGGCCGATAGTGCAGCAATTAGCAATGCCACACCTGCCCTGATATCGGGCGATGACATTCGGATGCCACGTAAAGGATAGGATCTGTTTAACCCGATAACCGTTGCCCGGTGTGGATCGCATAAGATGATCTGGGCACCCATATCGATCAGTTTGTCAACGAAAAATAAACGGCTTTCAAACATTTTCTGATGGAT
>JAGQVF010000195.1 GCA_020438135.1 Bacteroidales bacterium
CATGCAATGTGATACTGTTTACTGCATTGCCCTGCAGGATTCTGCAATACTGTGGCTCGGTAATGATAAGGGGTTAGTAAGGTTTAACATCGATACCAAAACATTCAGAAACTATAAAAATCCTCCTGCAAGGTACCTGAGTTCTCACCTCTTAAAGTGTCTTTTCGAAGATTCGAAAGGAATGATATGGATCGGTACGACAGACAACAGCCTCAATTGCCTGGATCCAAAAACAGGTCAGGTAACCCAATACCGGCACAACATCGGGGACCCGGAAGCATTTTGGGGCAATGTTGTCAATTGTATGATCGAAGACCATGAGGGCAACCTGTGGATCGGGGGAACAGGGCTGAATAAATGGACCCGAAGCACCCGGAAATTCAGCCATTACACAATCGATAACGGATTGACAAACAATGACGTTCGTGCCATCCTGACCGATCATCATAACAATTTGTGGATTAGTACTGCAAACGGTCTTTCGTGCTTTGACCCTGTACATGAAACTTTCACCAATTACGACCAACATGATGGACTTCAGGAGAATGAGTTTTCGATGGCGGCCTGTAAAATTTCCGACTCATCACTCGCTTTTGGCGGCAAAAACGGCCTGAACATTTTTCAACCGGATGCCATATTGCGGAATGAACTTCCCCCACCGGTTAGCATTACCGGCTTTCGTATTTTTGATAAGGATAAATCGGATATGATCAACAATCGGGGAATTATACTCCGATACAACGAAAACTATTTTTCATTTGCATTTACAGCACTCGACTTTTCCAACCCCGGCAGAAATCAATTTGCCTACAAACTCGAAAACTTTGATGACGACTGGATATACACTGGTGCCTCCAACCGCGAAGCCAGATATACCAATGTTGATCCGGGCACATATACTTTTGTAGTAAAAGCTTCTAACAACGATGGTTTTTGGAACAAAACAGGAATTTCAATTCCGGTAATGATCAGGCCACCCTTCTGGAAGACCTCCCTCTTTTATGTTATGATGGCTTTCAGCTTGCTGACCATCATACTGGTTTGGGTAAAATGGCGTGAAAAAAAGATTAGGGAACAAAACCGATACCTTTTGATGGAGCAAAGATTGCTCAGATCGCAAATGAATCCGCATTTTATCTTTAATTCTCTTAGCAGTATACAGAGTTTTATTTTCGAAAACAACCCGGTGGTAGCCGGTGCTTACCTTTCGCGATTTGCTGAACTGATCCGTTCGATTCTGTATAATTCAAGAGAAGAATTTATCACCCTCGAAAAAGAGATCCAAACGCTACAACATTATCTTGAACTTCAGCAGTTGAGATACAGCAATAAATTCTCATATTTCATACACATCGATCCGGAAATCGAAACGGAACACATGAAGATACCACCAATGCTGGCCCAACCGTTTATCGAAAATGCGATCGAACACGGTTTTAAGGAAATCGGTCGAAAAGGCGAACTTGAAATATGGTTTAAACAGCATCCGGGTTTTATTATGATAATAGTTCGCGACAATGGAATCGGTATTAATCATGCGAACCGGAATAAGAAAGAGGGTCATCACTCGCTGGCCACCATTATCACACGCGAACGGATAAGCATTCTGAATAAAGGCCGGAAAAACAGGTTGTATGCAATCCAAATATCCGACAACAAAAAACCAGGAGCAGATCAGCCGGGTACCACAGTAGAAATAAAAATCCCTGAAGATGATTGATTCACCGGCAATTCAATAAACATTCTTCAACACAACCTGTTACTACCATCACTTTATTGTAATTTTGCAGATATGAGTATGTTCAGCTATACATCCGGGATTGTGCAGGTTGGGAATGTTGCCATTGGAGGTAATAATCCGATTCGCATCCAATCCATGACTTCCACCAACACGCTCGACACAGAAGCTACCGTTGCGCAGGCGATACGATTGATTGAAGCCGGCTGCGAGCTGGTGAGGATCACGGCTCCCGGAGAAAAAGAAGCGCTTGCGCTCGAAACGATTCAAAAAAAAATAAGAGAGAAGGGATTTTCAACTCCTTTGATCGCCGATATCCATTATAAACCAAAAGCCGCTGAAATTGCAGCTCGTATTGTCGACAAAGTGAGGATTAACCCCGGCAATTATGTGGATCGTAAAAAAGGGAGAACCCACTTTAGTAAAACCGAATACGACCTTGAAATCGAAAAGATCAGGAGCAACATTAAACCACTTATCGAGATATGTAAAACACACGGAACTGCGATGCGCATCGGTAGCAACCACGGCTCATTGTCAGAAAGGATTCTGCTCGAATACGGCGACACACCCGAAGGGATGGTGCAATCAGCAATGGAGTTCATAGAAATTTGTGAAAGCTTCAGTTATCACGATATCATCCTTTCGATGAAGGCCAGCAACGTAAAAGTGATGGTTGAGGCCAACCGTTTGCTTATCGAAAAAATGATGAATCGCGGTATGAATTACCCGCTTCATTTAGGTGTTACCGAAGCCGGGGATGCCGAAGACGGACGGATGAAATCGGCGGCTGGGATTGGAACACTATTATATGACGGGATAGGCGACACCATTAGGGTTTCGCTCACTGAAGAACCCGAAAACGAAATACCGGTAGCTCGACAACTGGCTTTGAAACCGAACCTTGTCCGGCAAATCAAATCAAATGATAATCAATCACAAATCACAATTCCTCAGAGAAGTTTTGATAGGCATGAAACCTCGGCAGTAGGAAATATTGGCGGCGATCATCCACCGGTGGTAATTATCGGAGTAAAAAAGGAAGAAAAACCCAACTTCAACATAGATTTTAAACCCGACTTTATTTTCGACCGGTTGACGGGAAAACTTTTTTCAGAAAAAAGAGATCTTACCCTTACACCGGTATTCATAAATAGTGACAAAACTTTCAGTAATGAAATCCGCGACCCGGCGCCTGAAAAAGTTTTTGTCATTGATCTCGGGTATTCTGCCGGATTAAACCAAATAAAAGGCTGGTTTGAGGTTTTAAAACAAAAGAAACTTAAAAATCCGGTGATCCTTCATAAAGATTTCGGATATCTCGATGAAGAAACATTGATCATTAAGGCAGCTGCTGACTTTGGTTATTTCCTGATAGATGGAATGGGCGATGGCATTTGGCTTAAATCCTTAATGATGCAACCCGAAAAACTTGCTGAAATTGCTTTTGGTGTGCTTCAGGCAACAAGATCCAGGATCACTAAAACAGAATATATCGCCTGTCCGTCATGTGGCCGAACACTTTTTAACATTCAGCAAACCCTCAGTAAGATCAAAGAAAAAACCTCACAATTTAAAAACCTGAAAATCGGTGTAATGGGCTGTTGTGTAAATGGACCGGGAGAGATGGCCGACGCAGATTTTGGCTATGTGGGGGCAGGAAAGGGTAAAGTTACGCTCTATAAGGGCAAAAAAATAATGGAAACAGGAGTTCCCGAAGAAGATGCCGTTGATAAACTGCTGACGTTGATCAACTCCGAACAGGCTAAATGATTGATTTAAAAACAATGAAACGACAAGTAGTTTACATATAATAATTTGTGACAAATTGAGTTTTAATTACACTATTTTTCAAAGGAAATCATGATCATGAAGAGATTTTTTACCATTGCTGTTATACTTCTGTTGGCAGCATATTATATGCAAATATCAGCCCAGGGCATCGGCATTGGCGAATGGCGCGACCACCTTCCCTATCATTTTGTTAAATCGGTTGCATCTGCTGATGATAAAGTGTTTGCAGCAACTCCTTACAGTTTGTTTTATTATAACAAAGGCGACCACACACTCAACAGGCTGAGTCGTGTAAACGGGTTAAACGATCAGGGGATCAGCACCATTGCATATAACAATAACAACAATTCGCTTGTGGTGGCTTATTCAAATACAAATATCGATCTGATCAAGGGCAACTCTATAATCAACATGCCCGATATACTCAATTCAGTTGCTATAACGCCAGAGGAGCGGATGATCAATGGCATCGACTTTCTGGATAACCTGGCATATCTATCCTGTGGATTTGGCATCGTAGTGATCGATCTGGCCCGCGAAGAGGTGGTGGAAACTTATTATATCGGACCACAGGGATCACATATTAACGTTATGGATGTGACCTTTACCGATACCCGGATTTATGCAGCTACAGAATCAGGAATCTACAATGCGGATCGTAATAACCCGAATCTTGCATTCTTTGAAGCCTGGTCAAAGGACCTTTCCATTCCTTACCCCAATGTTATGTACAACCATATCGTAGCATTCTCTGACATGCTGATCACCAACCGTTATTCAACTCAATGGGGTAATGACACAATCTATTATTTGCAAAATGGAGTATGGAATCCCGGACATGAGATATTCGGCACAAATGATCTCTATAGCATGTACCCTTACGAAGGTGATCTATACCTGGGATTTGGCCCCTATTTGAAAGCATATGATGGAACCCTGACTGAAGTTAAAAGTTTTTATAGCTATTACCAAAACGGACAAAGTTATAGTTGTGATATAAATCAGATTGATGTAGATCATGACGGGATTTGGGTGGGCGATTCACGATACGGCCTTGTTTGGAATAAGGGATACCAGGCATTCGAATTTCTCCATCCAAATGGTCCGGTCGACACCGATGTATTCGCCATGTCGGCAGAAGGCAATTCAATCTGGGCTGTTCCCGGAGGAAGGGATCTTAGTTGGAATAGTGTGTGGAAAGGAGCTCGCGTTTCGTATATGGTCAACGGCCAATGGGGTTCTATTACACCCAAAAGCGACGGAGCTGAGCCATTGGGGTCGGTTGCAGACCTCGTCTCTATCGCAGTAAACCCACTGAACAAAAGTCAGGTTTTTGCAGGATCATGGTCACTTGGCATTGTAGAATTCGACAATTATCGATATGATACTTTAATCACTCCCGAAAATAGTTCTCTGGGATACCGTATTCTTGAAGGCCCTCCAATATGCAAGGTGGGTGGTCTCGCGTTTGATGAAAATGGAAATTTATGGGCTTCCAATTCAGGAGCTGAAAACATTTTATCTGTTCGGAGAAATGACGGATCTGCATTGGGTGAGTGGACCTCCTTTTATTTTGGAAATCAAGGAAGCTCTGAAATTGTTGTTGGCCCCATCGTCATCGATCCTTACGGACAAAAATGGATTATGCGTACCGGTGCTTCGCTCATTGTTTTTGATGATGCCGGAACCATTGAAGATAAATCGGACGACCAGGTTAAATTTCTCTCTGCCGCAGAAGGGAATGGCGATATTCCGGGAACAAAGGTATATTCAATCGCTGCAGATAAAGATGGTGAAATATGGATTGGCACGGATGAAGGGGTTGCCGTATTTTACGCCCCTGAAAATGTGTTTTCAAACCAGAATTTCGATGCACAACAAATACTGATACCGCGAAACGACGGTACAGGATTGGCAGATATTTTACTCGAATTTGAATCCATTACGGCCATTGCGGTTGATGGTGCTAATAAAAAATGGATCGGAACGGAACGTTCGGGTGTTTACCACTTTTCTTCCGATGGTCTTGAAGAAATTTATCACTTTACGATGGATAACAGTCCTCTGTTGTCGAACAACGTTACCAGTATCGCCATCGACGATGAATCGGGTGAGGTTTTTTTCGGAACCGCTTCAGGGATCATTTCCTTTAAGGGTTCAGCCACTGAAGGTGGCGAAACCAATATCAATGTTTTTGCATATCCCAACCCGGTGAGGCCCGGTTACGATGGCCCCATTGCTGTGAGAGGTTTGGTAAACAATGCCAGCTTCAGAATTACCGATATGAACGGATCATTGATTTACAGCGGTCGTGCCGAGGGCGGACAAGCCATTTGGGATGGAAACAACTTTAATGGCAGAAGAGCTCAATCAGGTGTTTATCTTGTTTTTGTTACGGATGATACCGGTGACGAAACCATGGTGACCAAAATTCTTTTCATGAACTGATGCTGCAGGCAACCCGTGGCATAATTTTCAAAACGGTTAAATACAGCGAAAGCAGTATCATCGCTAAAATCTACACCGAACAATCCGGGCTTCAATCGTATATGGTTCGTGGACTCCGGAGTAAAAAATCAACGATCAGGCAGGCACTGTTCCAGGCTCTTACACCGGTTGAACTGGTGGCTTATCATCGCGAAAAAAAAGAACTGCAAAACCTGAAGGAGATAAAAGTTGCATATCCCTTCGTTTCCATTCCTTTCGACATAAAAAAAAGTACCATCCTCCTTTTTCTGAATGAAGTGCTTTACCAGGTTATTCGCGAAGAGGAATCCAATCCCGACTTATTTAATTTTATCTTCAATGCAATCATCAAACTGGATAAACTTACCGAAAACAATTCGGTTTTTCATTTGGTTTTTCTTGTTCAACTTACCAGATTTCTTGGATTTTATCCATTCGACAACTTTTCGGAACAACAACCGAACTTTGATCTTACGGAAGGTCGTTTCACACACTCAACCGGGCCGGATACCGTCATTGCCATATCTCCATATAGCAATTACATTTCGTCCATCACGAAAATAAAAGATGCGGATAGGTATGTGCCCATCCCGTCTCAACATCGCAGAAAATTATTGGAAATATTGTTAAACTATTACCGGCACCATGTCCC
>JAGQVF010000196.1 GCA_020438135.1 Bacteroidales bacterium
AGCACCCTTGATTCGTAAACCGTATGCGTTAATGGTTTCTGACAGTAAACATGTTTGCCCATCCGCATGGCCGCTGCCGCAATAATAGCATGGGTATGATCGGGCGTGGCAACGATCACAGCGTCAATCTCGTTGCCCATTTCATCCAGCATTTTTCGCCAGTCTTTATATTTTTTAGCGTTTGGATAATCATTGAATTTTTTAGCAGCATAGTCCCAATCTACATCGCAAAGTGCAACAATGTTTTCACCGGCGCAATGATCGACGTTGGTGCCGCCAACCCCACCGATCCCAACTCCGGCAATGTTGAGTTTATCGCTTGGAACCCGATGTCCCAATCCACTTACAACGTGGCTTGGAACGATGGTAAATCCTGCAGCAGCCAAGGATATATTACCGATGAATCTCCGACGGCTGATAGTTTTTTTCTGATCTGAATGACTTGATTTCATGATATTTTTAATTGATGACTATTTTGATGAAAGGAATGACAGGGCTTACGGGTGAATCTTGAAAAATAGCGGAGTTGTTTGTCATAATACTAAACCCGGATAAAATCGATTTTCAAAGATAAAAAAACCATTGAATGATCGACTGGCTTTTATATGAAATGATGATTCTTTCAATATCAATTTGTAAGGGAAATTTAACTACGCTCAGAATGAAATAAAAAATCTTTACGTTTGCACAATGTTCGTTTATTACAGATGTTAATTATCGCAAAATATATATTGCAATGTGTTTAAGTATTCCGGCAAAAGTTGAATCAATCGAAGGCGAAATGGCCCTGGTATCCGTTGGTGGGGCAAAATACAACGCTAGTCTGCAAATGCTTGATGATGTAAAAGTTGGCGACTACATCCTGCTTCACACCGGCTTCGCAATCCAAAAACTCGACGAAGAAGAAGCCCTCGAATCACTCAAGACCTTTAAAGAATTCGAGGAATTGAACAGGGAGATGGATGAGGAGGAAAAAAAGAGTGCCTAAAGTTTTTAAATTTTAAGTGCCTAAATTTGGGCAGTTATTAAAAATTAACAAATGGATAATAAGCAATTTGCCCGACAATTGGAAGAACGGACACTGAATTTTGCTGTAAGGATTATAGGCCTTTCTTCCAAATTGCCCAATACTTCTGAAGGGTGGGTTGTGAGAAATCAATTAACAAAAGCCGGCACGAGCGTAGGAGCGAATTATCGCGAAGCGAATAGATCAAGAAGTAAACCGGAATTTAAAAGCAAAATAAAAGTTTGTGAAAGTGAAGCCAGTGAAACGAATTATTGGCTAACGATAGTCAGATTAATGGAATGGCTTACTTCGGAGGAAACAGAATGGGAATTTAATGAATCAAAAGAACTTCTTTCAATATTTTCATCCATCGGTAAGAAATTGACATCATAAAATTCACTATAGTCACTCTAGTCACTATAAACTTTAAGTACTCAAAAAAATGAAACACATTGACGAATACCGTGATCGTGAGTTAGTTGACCGCCTGGTTGGGCAGATCAGGAAGGTGTCGAAAAAGCCGGTATCTTTTATGGAAGTGTGTGGCGGGCATACCATGTCGATCCAGAAGTTTGGTATTCCATCGTTGTTGCCTGATAATATCCGTCTCATCTCAGGCCCGGGTTGCCCGGTTTGTGTATCCGACAGGAAGTTTATCGATCAGGCAATCGCCTATTCGCGCTTGGAAAATGTGATCATCACAACATACGGCGATCTGATCCGTGTGCCCGGGTCCACTTCCACGCTCGACCAGGAGAAGGCCAACGGAGCAGATATCCGGATCGTTTATTCGGTATTGGATGCCCTTCAGATCGCAAAGGTCAACAGAGCAAAAAAGGTGATCTTTCTCGGGATCGGATTCGAAACCACTGCTCCAAGCTCGGCTGCAGGGGTGATGAAAGCCCAGATGGCAGGGATCCGCAACTTTTACCTTTTTAGTTCACACAAAGTGATGCCACCGGCAATGGAGGCACTGATCGATGAAGGGGTAAACCTGAATGGCTACCTCGCGCCCGGACATGTTAGCACCATCACCGGCACCTCGATTTATGAAAACATTCCGTCTAAATACGGGCTGGGTGTTGTCGTTTCGGGATTTGAGCCGGTCGATTTGTTACATTCGATCCTTATGCTGGTGACGCAGATCGAAAACAACGATCCAAAAGTGGAAATTCAATACACCAGGGTGGTGAAGCCGGAAGGAAACATCAAGGCGCAACAGTTCCTTGATGAGGTTTTTTATCTTGGCGATGACTGGTGGCGCGGGCTGGGTGTGTTACCGAAAAGCGGAATGAAAGTCAAAACGGAATATGAAACTTTTGATGCGGAGAAACAGGTGCCGGTAGAGGTAGAACCTACCCGTGAGGACAAAGGTTGCATCTGTGGCGATATCCTGAAAGGGATTAAAAATCCTAAAGATTGCAAACTGTTTGCGAAGGCTTGTACCCCGCAAAATCCGGTGGGTGCCTGTATGGTTTCGCACGAAGGTTCATGCCATGCCTATTACCGGTATAACCGCGAGTGATAACCTTGAAATTAAAAAATAAGGAAGGATACCTGAATGAATAAAAAAATTCTGCTCGGACACGGAAGTGGCGGTAAACTGAGTCATGATTTGATTTCCGGATTGTTTGTTACCTATTTCAACAATGAAATTCTCAGCCGGCAAACCGATGCTTCGGTCCTTCAGCCAGGCGCTGATCTGATATCTTTTACCACTGATTCATTTGTTGTCGACCCGATATTTTTTCCCGGAGGGAATATTGGAAAGCTGGCTGTAGCAGGAACAGTGAATGACCTGGCCGTGTCCGGCGCCAATCCTTTATACCTCAGTGTTTCATTTATCATCGAAGAAGGTTTTCCAATGCGTGATCTGGAGACGATCGTGAAATCGATGGCACAGGAAGCCGAAAAAGCAGGGGTGATGATCGTGACCGGCGATACCAAAGTGGTGGATCGCGGCAAAGCCGACAAGGTTTTTATCAACACAACAGGGATCGGGGCAATCGATAAAGATAAGGTTGAAATAGGTAAAGGAACTAATATTCAGCCTGGTGATAAAGTGATCATCAACGGTACCCTTGCCGATCACGGCATGTGCATCATGGCCAAACGGGAGAATCTGGGTTTTCAGGCTGAGATCGAATCAGACTGCGCTTGCTTAAACCATATGATCTCGGATGTTTTGCAGGTGAGTGATAAGGTAAGGTTTATGCGGGATGCAACCCGCGGTGGATTGGCAACTGTTTTATGCGAACTTGCGGAATCTAATAAACTGGGAATTGAGAT